>DBDO01000179.1:12363-44786 GCA_002293605.1 Desulfovibrionaceae bacterium UBA930 | reverse complement strand
TAGGTGCTCAGTCCGCCCTCAAGGCAGGGGGCCGGGCTTGCCGCAGGTCCGGCCTGGCCTTGAAGGGCAAGGGCCTCAGGCGCGGGATCCGGCAGGGCATTGACGCCCAGAATATATAAACGGCCGGATTCGGACGCGGCCCAGAATATTTCGTGTCTGTTACCGCGCACCGGGGCATCAGCAAGGCAGTCAAGCGCCGCACGGGCCTGTTCCTCCACTCTGGCCGCCACCTCGTCCGGAAGCGATGCCCCTTCGTCCGTAGCCTGAGTGGGCCAGAGCGCGGGCGTGGCGAAACCGCGCCGTACATGCACAAAAAGCTCTTCCGGGTTCAGATGCTCCAGTTTTCTGTGCGCGCTGCCCCTGGCGTGAATTTCAGGAATAAGAGTAAGCGCGATGCACATAGGCATGGCCCGATCGCGAATCCCCCGCTTTAGGCGGTAGATAATGGCCCGAGGCCGGTAGGCCATGGCCAGGGAGGAGCGTATGGCGTCAAGCGCGCTTGAGGCATCCACCGGCGTATACAGCACCTGTTCCGGAATGACCAAAGCGCCGTGCTCCTCGCGTACGGGCAGGCAACGCAGGATCACTGCATAGCCGGGCATATCCAGTTCCGGGTACCCGGCCAGGGCCCGACGCACGCTTTCCTCCAATTCCTCCGGCAGGGGAAAGGAGGCGGCGAGGCGCTCTCGAATGGCAGAGGCGGCCTCTGCATAACTGCCTGGATCATCCTGGGAAATAAGCATGATGCGGTCTATTTCATCATGCATGTCCGGATTGTTGAAATAGTGCCACCAGGCCGCGCCTGTCAGCACAAAACCCCTGGGCATGAACTCGGGATGCGCTTCGCCAACAGCCTTTAATTTGCGCAGATTAGGCGAAACAATGGCTTCGTGCGCGGCGTCCACCGCATTATAAGGGAGCAGCCAGGGGCCGGACAGAGGGGTGACGCCCTTGGCAAGTATGTCCTGCACATCGGCGCGGATCCTGGAAAAAGGCTCGTTTAAGCGCTCAAAACGCCCCCCGGCCAGAGTATTGAGTTGCAGCACGCACTGCATGGAGGCCCCGGTCAGACGCGCTGTGCACAAGCGCAAAAAAGGCATGCCGAAAGGACGCTCATCGGCCAGGCGCTCCTCAAAGCTCATCATTTCACTATAGGCTTCAAGGTAGGCACCGAGAAAGAGGCGAAAACGATGAAAGCGGGCCGCAAAGGCCCCCTCATCCTCCTTTTTTGCAGAAGCATCGCCGCGCTTTTTGCGCCTGAACAAACGTGCAAACAAAGATGCCATAAGCCGCCGCGCTAAGTCGCATGACCGCAGACGCCGTCCAGGGCGCTCTGCCGCCGCGCGTCTTCAATCTTGTGACAAATGTCCTCAAGGTTGACCGGTTTCATAAGATAGAAAAAGGCTCCCAGCTCCATGCCTTTGGCAACGGAATCCAGATCCGCGTGCCCGGAGAGGATAATCACGGGAAGGGCGGGATAGCTTTCCCGAATATGCTTGAGCGTTGCCAGCCCGTCCATGCCGGGCATTTTCATGTCCAGAAGCACGATATCTGCCGGGCTTTGCTCAAGCTGGGCCAGCGCGGCCTCTCCGCTGGACGCGCAAATGGGAAGCAGCCCCCTTCGGCGAAGGCGAAGGCTCAGTATTTCCCCGGCTTCTGTCTCGTCATCGACAATAAGTATGCGGATGCCGTCCATACGTATGCCGCCTTGCGGAAAAAGGATTCGGGCCTGAAAGCGGGAGCCCCAAAACAGTATGAGGGAATGCAACGCGGCCACGCTTCGCCTATATCGCGTTTGACCGTCATAGGGCAAGCCGCCTGTGTGAGTTTTTTCACGAAAGAGCGCTTCTTCTTGAACGCTGCGGGCGCGCATTGCCTTTCCCTCGGGCAGGCGTTACCATGCCTTCATGCCTGTTTACCGCCTGCCCGACACGGGTATAGCCTTTCCCGACCCCTCTGACGCCGAGCCAGACGGCCTGCTTGCTGTTGGCGGCGATCTCACCCCGCACCGGCTGATTGCAGCCTACTGCGCCGGGCTCTTTCCCTGGTATCACGAAGACTCGCCTCCGTTATGGTGGTCGCCTGATCCGCGCTGCATTCTGCTGCCGTACGAATTTCACCTGCCGCGCTCCCTGGCCCGCACTCTGAAACGCGCATGCTTTAGCTTCTCCTTTGATCGGGCCTTTCCCGAGGTCATCTGCGCCTGCGCCGAACCGCGCGGCGACCATGACGGAACCTGGCTGCTGCCGGAGATGATCGCCGCCTACACTACGCTGCACAAGCTAGGCCTTGCCCATTCGGTTGAGGCATGGCACAATGGCGAACTCGCGGGCGGGCTGTATGGCATATCTCTGGGCTCGGCCTTTTTCGGAGAATCCATGTTTTTTCGCAGGCCCGATGCCTCCAAGGCGGCCTTTGCCCATCTGGTCAGCGCATTGCAAAAGGCCTCCTTCAGCCTTATCGACTGCCAGCAGGTCACCCACAACCTTCTTCGCTTTGGAGCGAAAGCCGTGCCCAGAAGCGAATTTCTGGAGCGCTTGAAATGCGCCCTTGCTGCCCCCTTGCGCCGAGGCAGTTGGGAGGGCGGCATACCCGCAGGCGAAAGGCTTGACGCATGACAGACAGACTCACCCCCTCTTTTGACAAAAGCCCTCTCCCCCCGGCGGAATTCAGCCTGGAAACGGCTTATACGCCGCAAGGCGATCAACCCGAAGCCATAGAGATGCTGGTCAGCAACTTGGAGCTTGGCGTACGGGACCAGATTCTGCTCGGGGTCACCGGCTCGGGCAAAACCTTCACCATGGCCCAAACCATCGCCCGGGCAAAACGCCCGGCGCTTATTCTGGCTCCGAACAAAACCCTGGCAGCCCAGCTGTACAACGAATTCCGAGGGCTCTTTCCGCATAACGCGGTGGAATATTTCGTCAGCTATTACGATTATTATCAGCCGGAAGCCTATGTTCCGTCCTCAGATACCTATATAGAGAAAGATTCCTCCATCAACGACAATATCGACAAGCTGCGCCACGCCGCCACCCATGCCCTGCTCACCCGCCGGGATGTCATCATTGTGGCCTCGGTCTCCTGCATCTACGGCCTCGGTTCGCCGGAATTTTACGCCAGACTGATCATCCCGCTTGAAGTGGGCCAGCGTCTGAGCATGGAAAGCGTGATCGAGCGTCTGGTGGACATTCAATATACGCGAAACGATTATGATTTTCACCGGGCTACCTTCCGGGTGCGCGGAGACGTTTTGGAAATCATCCCCTCCTATGAGCATGAACGCGCGCTGCGCCTAGAATTTTTTGGAGATGAGCTCGAGGCCCTGAGCGAAGTGGACCCCCTGACCGGGGAAGTGCTCGCCCGCATCGGCAAGAGCGTCATCTACCCGGCCAGCCACTACGTTTCGGATAAAGAAAACCTGCACCGCGCCATTGCCGACATCCGCGTTGAATTGCAGGAAAAGCTCGCCGCCCTGCAAGAGGGCAAACGGCTTGTAGAGGCCCAGCGCCTTGAACAGCGCACCATGCTGGACCTGGAAATGATGGAACAGATGGGCTACTGCAACGGCATCGAGAACTATTCCCGCCATCTGGACGGCAGAGCAGCCGGATCGGCCCCGGCCACCCTGCTCGACTATTTTCCGGATGATTTCCTGCTCTTTGTGGACGAATCACACATTTCCATCCCCCAGGTGGGGGCCATGTTCAAGGGCGACAGGTCGCGCAAAAACACCCTGGTGGAATACGGCTTTCGCCTGCCCTCAGCCCTGGACAACCGCCCCTTGAGCTTTGAAGAGTTTCTGGAGCGTATCGGACAGGCCGTCTATGTATCGGCAACTCCAGGCACATGGGAAAAGGACCGCTCTCTGGGTATTGTGGCCGAACAGATCATCCGCCCTACCGGCCTTGTGGACCCAACGATCGACGTGCGCCCCGCCAAAGGCCAGATGGACGATTTGCTGGCAGAGTGCCGCAAACGGGCCAAGGCGGGAGAGCGCGTTCTTATCACCACCCTGACCAAGCGCATGGCCGAGGATTTGACCGAATACTTCCTCTCCATGGGTATACAGACAAAATACCTGCACTCGGATATCGACACCCTTGAGCGCATGAGCATTATCCACGCCCTGCGCAAAGGGGAATTTGACGTGCTTGTGGGCATCAACCTCCTGCGCGAGGGGCTCGACATTCCTGAGGTCTCCCTGGTGGCCATTCTGGATGCCGATAAAGAAGGCTTTCTGCGCTCCGCCGGTTCCCTGATTCAGACCTTTGGCCGCGCGGCCAGAAACGCACGCGGCGCGGTCATCCTGTACGCCGATACCATTACTGCCTCTATGCGCGCGGCCATGGATGAAACCGAACGCCGCCGCGAAAAACAGCTCGCCTTTAACCGCACGCACAAGATTACGCCCGCAACCATCCTGAAAGACGTGGATACCCCCTTTGACTCCCTCTTTTCAGCGCCCGCGCCCGGCAGCGCCCGGGGCAGGGGCAAAGGCCGGATGGCAGCAGAGCCCGAAACTCCCCAAAGCTACGCCTCCCCCCGTGAACTGGCCAGGGCCATTCAGCGTTTGGAGCGAGAAATGCGCGAGGCAGCGCGCGAACTGGAATTTGAACGGGCCGCCGAACTGCGCGACCGCATCCGGCTCTTGCGCGACAATCTTATGATCAGCGAAGCAGGCGGAGAAGCGGCTTCCGGGGAATAATTTTAGTGTATACACAGCATACAGGTATTACAAACATATGAACGCCGACATCTATTCCGATTCGCTTGAACAGGCCAAACTGCGCGCCGCCGAACTGCGCACTCTATTGGAGCACCATGGCTGGCGCTATTACGTGCAGGACGACCCGGAAATTTCCGATGCCGAGTATGACGCCCTGTTTCGAGAACTTGTGTTGCTTGAAGAGCGCTGGCCCGCGCTTAAAAGCCCGGACTCCCCCACCTTGCGCGTGGGCGGGGAGGTGCTCGATTCTTTGCCCAGCTATGCGCATTCCTTGCGCATGTATAGCCTGGACAATGTTTTCAGCATGGAGGAATGGCGCGAGTTCGTGCAAAAAATGCTGCGCCTGCTGCCGGGCGTGCGTGAAGGGGATCTGTCCTTCTGGATGGAGCCCAAAATGGACGGTCTGGCCATGGAACTGATCTATGAAAAGGGCCTTCTCGTTCGCGCCCTGACCAGAGGGGACGGAGAAGTCGGCGAAGAGGTCACAGCCAATATGCGCACAGTCAAAAACATTCCCTTGCGCTTGCGCGATGATGCCGGGCCTGTGCCCTTTCTGCTGGAAGCACGCGGTGAAGTACTGATGACCAAAAAGGACTTTGCCGCGCTGAACCTCAGGCAGGAGGCCAGAGGCGCAAAGCCTTTTGCCAACCCGCGCAACGCAGCTGCAGGTTCGGTACGCCAGTTGGATTCTACCGTTGCTGCCGAGCGTCCTTTACGCTTTCTGGCCTACGGCCTGGGGCGGGTCGTCTGGTCTGAGCCCTCTTCTGCAGAGACAGTCAAGGAGGAAGCCTCCCCCTGGAACAGCCAGCAAGAATGCATGCTCGGCCTGCAAAGCCTGGGTTTTTCCATTGCCCCAAACGCGGCCCTGTGCCCTTCTGTAGCTGAAGTGGAAACCTGGCAGCGCGCCCTGGCCGGGGAACGGAAATCTTTTCCCTTTGAGCTGGACGGGGCTGTGGCCAAGCTTAACAGCCTGCCCCTGCAAAAGCGCCTCGGTTTTACTGCCCGCGCCCCCCGCTTTGCTGTGGCTTTCAAGTTTGAAGCCATGCAGGCTGCCACAAAATTGGAAGATATTCAGATACAGGTGGGCCGCACAGGGGTGCTGACTCCGGTGGCAGTGCTTACGCCCGTCAGTGTAGGCGGCGTCACAGTGAGCAGGGCCACCCTGCACAACGAAGATGAAATCAGGGCCAAAGACCTGCGCATCGGAGACAAGGTGCTGGTACGGCGTGCGGGCGATGTGATCCCGGAAGTTGTCGGGCCAATTCCTGAAAAACGCACGGGCGAGGAAAAGGAATTCATCTTTCCCTCCACCTGCCCCGAGTGCGGCGGCCATGTGCGCCGGGAGGCAGGAGAAGCGGCCTGGCGCTGTGTGAACCGCGCCTGCCCTGCCGTGCGCCGTGAGTCGATCAAGCATTTTGTCTCCAAAGCAGGGCTGGACATCCAGGGCGTTGGTGCCCGCTGGGTGGAGCAGCTTGTGGATCTTGGCCTGGTGCAAAGCCCGGCTGATCTCTTTGGCCTGAGGGCAGAAAAGCTGCGCGGCCTTGAACGCATGGGGGAAAAATCAGCGGCCAACTTTGTCGCGGCCCTGGAAAAAGCCAGGACAACGGCCACCCTGCCCCGTTTTCTCTGCGCGCTCGGCATCCGCCATGTAGGGGAGCAGACCGCCAAGGCCCTGGCCCGGACCTTCGGCTCTGTCGAGGCTCTGTCCGAAGCCACGGAAGAACAGCTCTGCCGCATTCCGGATGTCGGCCCAGAAGTTGCCGCCGCGATTGACGATTTTTTTGCCGAGCCGGGCAACAAACAAGTTCTTGCGGATCTCAAGGGCCTTGGCCTCTGGCCGGTCATGACCGTGCAAGCCAGGCCTGCGCGGCAAACCGCCGCCCAGGTCGCTGCCCGACACTCCGGCATCATCTCGCCGCTTGCGCAGAACAGTCTGCTGTCCCTGCTCACAGGGTCGGAAGAGCGCGCACAGGGACAGACAGGAGAGAATCAAAACCCCCTGGAAGGCAAAAAGCTGCTTTTTACCGGCAGTCTCTCTCTTTCTAGAAGTGAGGCCAAGGCCCTGGCCGAAGCGGCGGGGGCGGATATACTCTCCGGCGTGTCGCGCAAGCTGGACTTTCTCGTGGTGGGGGAAGAGCCGGGATCCAAGCTGGATAAGGCCAGAGCCCTTGGCATCAGCATACTGGATGAACAGGAATTTTTACGGCTGGCACGCACGGAGCGGCAACATAGTTAAAGTTATACTTTAAGAGTAGCATCAAAATATTTGCCAACGCCATAGTCTCTGCGGCGGAAAAATTTTTCCGCCGAGGGGCCGATAATCTGCATCTCCGGGCGTTCTTTCTGCATATCAAGGGCGATACGCATCTCTTTGGTGCATCCGGTGGAAAAGGTGGAATCTTTGCCGGACCAGGCGGAAGGCACTTTACGTTCAAGCAGGGCAAAGCTTTTTTCTATGTCTTCCACGGTCTGAAAGCGCCAGACATCCAAAAGGCCGCTACGCTGCACGTATTCCCACATGTACATGAGGTCATCGCCGTCCATGCCCTCTTCAAAATGTTCTGCCGGGTTGATGATAAGGGTGTTTTCCAGGCGGTCGCGCAAATAGGCGACAAAAGCATCGACCAGTTGCACGGCTGTTCTGGTCTGTCCTGGAATGGAGCCTATGATGGCGCTGTAGAACATCACTGTTTTTCCGCTATCACGGGCATTGCGCATTTCCCCGATAATCTTTCTGGCCCGGTCCAGAATCTCCTGTTCTGGAAACTGCCTTGCCCAGGCGGCTTTGGGTTTGAATTCCATGTGAAAGGCATTATCTGCGGAGCGCCAGCAGCAGAGCATATCACGGGTAAAGGCGTGGCTGCTGCCGAGAAAAAGCGCGCTGTTGCGGCGGCCCTTGGCAATAATCAGATCACACTCTTTCCAGGCTCTGGCAAACGACACGCTGGCCCGGTGTAAGTTCATCTGTTCGGAAAGCCCATCGCCGATAATCAGGAATTGATGTTCCCTGAGCAGGCGCAGCAGTTCATTTTTGGTCAGGCTGTCATTATGGCTTAAATACGCGCTTTCCAGCTCTTTTTTCAAAAGCGGGTCGCTGTCCATATCCCAGATGGTCGGGGAATCAAAATAGAAGGAGTCCTTGAGCGCCAGGACCACCTGATGCCCCAGGCGCACGAGCACGCGAATCACGGCCAGATCGAACATGAACTCCCCCGCCACATCGGGGATATAGAGGATTTTCTTACGCGGGCTATCTTCCGGCCCGAGCAAGGCGCAGAGATTCGCGCTTGTGGCGGCAGTTTCCTCAATATCCTTTTGCACAGCTTCCGGGTCTATGTCTTCTTCCGGGCGGCGGGTCAGGGTGGACAGCGCAAGCAGGCGGGTCATCTCGATAAGGCTCAGGCTATGGCGCATATCGGGCAAGCTCACGCAAGCCGGATCAAAGGCCGGACACTGGTGCAGCACGGCTCTAAAGGCCGGGTTTGCCAACAGGCTTGCCGCCCGTTCATTGGCCGCGCGCTTCTTTTCCTGAAAGGGATCGGGATCGCCGCACTGCGTCAGCACAATGGCGAGCAGCCTCTTGGCCATGCGCGAGGGCAGAATCATGCGCTCGGAAAAAAAGAGGTTGAAGCGATAACTGCACAGGGCGAGAATGCGTTTAGAGTCTTCTTCACTCATATCATAGGTTTGCACGAGTGAGCTGACAAAACGCCAGACCTTGAGGTATTCCTCCGAAAGTTCCGCCTCCTGGCTGCGGTAAATAAGAAGAAACAAGGCATCATCGCAGGGCAGGTAGACCTGATCCTCATCCAGGGCGACCATGAAACGCAATTGTTCCGGCGAGGCCACAATGGAGGGATTGAGCAGGTACTCGATATTGTTCTCGGTCAGAAAATGGTAGATCCAGGCCTCAAGAACGGGATTGCCGCTTATTCGTATATCGCTGACCCTGGAAAGGGGGGGAAGGTGATTGTGTGGCATGCTTACTCTGCTTTCTCTGAAAAAGAATCAACCCGGACGTTTGGCTTCCTGAACAAAACCGGCATACTGCAAACGGGAAAAGTAGTCGTTGAGCCCGAAATCGGCCATCAGGATGCGCCCCGGCGCTCCGCTGACCTCAAGCCGATCCCCTTCCGCCAGGGGGTAGGCTTCCTGCCCGTCAAGGGTCAGGTATAAATCTGATGCGGCCTCTCCGATGGTAACGGAGAAAAGCGTTTCATGGTGCAGCACCATAGGCGGAAAACTGCTCAGATACGGACAGATCGCGGCTACGACATAGGCATTGAGCGTGGGCAGCACAAGAGGCCCGCCAGCCGAGCCCGCATAGCCCGAAGCGCCGGTTGGCGTGGAAAAAATCAGCCCGTCCGAGCGAAGCGTGATAAAAGACCTGCCATTCACGCCCAGATTCAGGCGGACCAGACGCGCGACTTTGCCTCTGGTCACAACCACATCGTTGACCACCTCGCCCTGGAGTTCTCCCCCCGCAGCCCGGCGCAGCAGATAGCGCAGGGCCATGCGCTTTTCCGTTCTGAAGCCGGAGGCAAGCGCACCCTCAAGCGCCTTTTGCCATGTCTCCGCAGAGAGTTCGGCCAAAAAGCCCACCCGTCCGAAATTGATGCCCACAATCGGAATATTCATGCCTACAAGCTGCCGGGCTGCGGAAACCATGGTGCCATCGCCCGCAAACACAATCAGCAAATCGCTTTCCGGCGGCAGGAGCCTTGCGATATTTTCCTGGGGGTAGGCCAGCACCCGGCAGCGCACTCCGCGCTCTGTAAGCCACGCCTGTGCCGATGCGCAGGCACGAAGCCCCGCCTCATTGCCTTTTTTGACGACCAGCGCGGCAGTATGGAGCGTTCGCTTTTCCTGCATACCTAGCTACCCCGCCTGGAACGAGCGCCTCGTGCGCCCGGATCGGCAAGAAAGGCGTCTTCAAAAAGCCCCGGATCATTTGCAGGATCGTAGTCGCGCGCCATTGCCTTACTTTTGGACAGCGGAGCAAGCAGTTGATCGTCAAAACCGGAAAGGGAAGCTCCCTTTCTGGCGGTATTTTCCAGCATGGAGAGTAAGGGGTCTTCCTGCCGCAGCAGGGGGATATCGTCCGCAGCCTTTGAAACAAAGGGTGCTTTTCCGGCCTCGCCTCCTTCAAGAAGGAGACGCAGGCTGTATTCTATTCGCATAAACTGCTGCTCCACATCGCTCAGGAACATCTGCTGCTTGCGCATGGATTCGCGCAGCTCTTCCCGCAGGGAGGACAAGGAACGCGCAAAAAAAGTGAATATCAGCACCATACCCGCAAAAAAAAGCAGCAACATGGCCATGACGGCCACCAGAGGGTCGGAAAACATAACTTCTCCCGAAAAGAGCAAGCTTGCGCTTGCGCCAAGTCTCAAGCTTGCGTAAACCATACCAGTGGCGGGGAGCGGCAAAGCCGTCCGCCGACATACCCGGCGCTCAAGCGCTATCATAAATCGCACCGCGAAACAACGTCCTTCTGGAGCATTGCATCAATGGCATCACCCACAATCCGGCCGGTTTTGGCCGTTGCGAGCAAAGACGGCTCCATTTACGACCGCCCCGATCTGCTTATGGTCTGCCGCAAAGGCAAGGACTTCGCCCTGCCCCGGCCTGACGAGCTTATGCCCTTGCCGGAAGAGAGCGAGCTTTTTCTTTTACCCGGCAGGCGCGCGCTCGGTCTGAACTCCGAAACAGGCGAGCTTGAACTACAAGAAGAGTTGGCAGTAGCCGCTTTTGCCGCCCCGGCGCACACCCTGACCGCACACCCGGCCTATGAAAGCGACCCCGAGGCCCCTATGCTGCCTCTTTTCGCATACGGTGCGGTCGGTTTTGCCAATGACCGTTTTTATATTTGCGCAAAAAAGGTAGACGAAGATCCCCGCCAGATCTTCAAAGGCATTCCGCCCGCCCGTATACGTAAAAAAGCCGAAGCGCTGCTTCGGCAATATCCCGACAACCGCCTGATTCAGCATGTTGTCGCAAAATGCGCGCTGACCTACAACTGCCCGGCGGCTCGCAATTTTTGTCTTGGCCGCTTTGAGGCGCCGCTGCCGGTTTCCCGTGTTTGCAACGCCCGCTGCATCGGCTGCATATCACAGCAGGAGAAGGGTTCGCGCATATGCACCACCCCGCAGAACAGAATGAACTTCACGCCCGAGGCCGAAGAAATCGCTGAGCTTATGGCGCACCACGCCCGCAATGAAACCAAAGCCCCCATCTTCTCGTTTGGGCAAGGTTGCGAAGGAGAACCCCTGACCGAATACAAACGCATTGCTGAGGCCATCCGTCTTTTTCGCTCTCGCGGCGGAGAGGGCACCGTCAATATCAACAGCAACGCCTCGCTCCCGGATGCCGTGAGCGAACTGGCCGATGCCGGCCTGAGTTCGCTTCGCGTCAGCCTGAACAGCGCCCGGGAAGAGCCTTATACACGCTACTACCGCCCTCTTGGCTACAATTTTACAGACGTGGAAGAAAGCATCCGCCGGGCAAAAGCAGGCGGGCTGTTTGTCTCTTTAAATCTGCTTTATTTTCCGGGTTTTACCGATACGGATCTGGAAAGCGCAGCCCTTGCCGCCCTGGTCAATGAGTATGCTATTGACTTTATTCAATTGCGAAATCTGAATATTGATCCGGAGCTCTATCTTGAGTTGATGCAGGAGGTTGAAACCGGCCCCTGCCTCGGCTTTGCCAATTTTCGCAAGCGCCTGAAAAGGGAATGCCCCCATGTGGGCTTTGGCTACTTCAATCCCTCTCTTGCCGTGCCCCAATCGCAGGAATGACGCAGCAGAGCCGCTGCCGCTTTTTCTTCCAGCGGCCTATGGAAAAAATAGCCCTGGGCCAAGGTGCAGCCGACTGACAAAAGCGTTTCAGCCTGTGTTTGGCGCTCAATGCCTTCCACGATGACGGACAGCCCCAAATCCTTGCCCAGCGACACCAGGTTGCGCACAATGGTTAAAGAGGGCGCGTCCGTCTCAAGCTCGGTAACAAAACTGCGGTCTACCTTGATGCAACTAAGCGGAAGCTGGCGCAAATAACTGAGTGAAGAAAAGCCGGTGCCGAAATCATCCAGGCAAAAGTTCACACCAAGATCCTGAATCTGCCGCATCACCTGGATGCAGGCGTTTCTGTTGTCCAAAAGAACGCTCTCGGTTATTTCAAACAAAAGCAGGGACGGGTCAACGCCCGTATATTCCAGAATGCTCTGCACCTCTCTCGGGAAACTCGGGAAAAGAAGCTGGCGGCCCGATATATTGAGGTGCATGAGCAGAGGCCGGGGGCATACCTTTTTCCATTCCACCGCTTGCAGGCATGCATTTTCGATTACCTGCATGCCGAGCATTTTGATCAGGCCAGTCTCCTCTGCCACAGGAATAAAACGGGCCGGAGTGATATCCTGGCCCGCATGCTTCCAGCGAAGCAGGGCCTCAAAGCCGTAAAGCTCGCCGGTCAGCATGGAAATGACCGGCTGGTAGACTAAAACAAACTCCCTGTCCTGAATGCCCTGGCGCAAATCCGTCTCAAAAATAATGTTCTCAAGCGTCTCTTCCCGCATTTTCTGGCTGAACACCTTGTAACGGTGGGTCCGGTCCGCCTTGGCCCTGTACATAGCCGTATCAGCGTCCCTTAAGATATTCTCGGGCAGATCGTAATTCTCGGCTTTAAGCACAATGCCTATGCTGGCGCTGATATTAATCTCCCTGCCCTTGATTGCGAAGGGACGGGAGAGCGCAGCATGTATTCTTTTCGCCACCTGTACCACAGAGGCACCGCGCTCTACCTCTTCGATAAGAATGGCGAATTCATCGCCCCCGAAACGGGCCGTGGTATCAACAGCGCGCACGCAGGCCGTTATTTCCATGGCGGCATAGCTGAGTACGTCATCGCCGGTGTTGTGCCCAAAGGTATCGTTAACTATTTTGAAACGGTCCAAATCAAGATACAGCACCGCAAAACTGTAGTTACGCTGCCGCGCGGCCCGTCTGAGCGCCATCTTTACACGGTCATAAAAAAGCACCCTGTTCGCAAGGCCGGTCAGGGGATCGTGAAAGGCCTGATACACAAGCTTTTCTTCGGCAAGCTTGCGGTTGGAAATATTTTCGATAAAGGCCTCGTAATAACTGGTATACCCCCCCGGACCAGTGACACGCCGCGCGTTCATGCTAGCCCACAGTTGCATTCCATCGCTGCGCTCCATCTGGAATTCAAAGTTGCTGATTGAACCCCGCTGCTCCAGAACGTCAATCAACTCCCTCTCAGCGGCCGCAGAGGCACAAAAACAAAACCCTCCTTCGGCAACATTGAAAAACAGGGCATTGACCGTGCTAAAACCCATCATCCTGGCAAAAGACATATTCGCGGAAATAAGCTGTTTATCGGGGGTCCACTGCAAAATGCCTTCGGTAGCGTTGTCGAAAATATCGCGATAGCGGGATTCGGCCCTGCGCAAGGCCTGAGTCACGGCGCTGCGTTCGGCATTTTCAATGCGAAGCTGGGCGTTAAGCCGTAAAAGCTCCTGGTTTTGCTCATAAAGAGAAGGCCCTGTTTCCTCCCGGCCGTGTTCCGGACAAAGGTGAAATCCGGCGGGGCGGTGGAGCAGATACAGGGCAGCGGGCTTGCCATCGAGCCGGTAAGGAAGCTTAGAGGCGAGCCAGGCGTTTTTTTCGCCTCCGTCCTCCGGAGTGCAGTCAGTAATCACCACATCCGTGTAAAAGGGCTGTTCTTCATTTGTCACGTAACGGTAAAAAGCTTCGGAATGCCGCGCGCCCGGCAATGTGCCGCCTTTGCAAAAGACCTCGCCAAAAGAAAGCCCCAAAACTGAAGGCCGTAAATTGAAATGCGCGGAAAACGCACTGTTGCACAAAACAATGCGTCCCGCGTCATCCAACAGTAAAAAACCTTCTTGCGAAGCAGCCGCGCTTTTTGCAAAATCGGCAAGTTCACGTATCCCTTCAGCGGAGCAGCTCAGGGCACCCTCCGCCCAGAGGATATTGGACAGGGCCTGGATCTCTTCAGACTCAGAGGAGCCCGAGCCAAAGGCACCCACAGCGCCAATGCCCTCCAGTTCGGTACAGTCGTCTCCATGACAACGCACTTGCGAAAATACAGGAGCGTCATGAAAGAGAAGCATGTTATCATGCAAAAGACTTTTGACGGTTCGTCTTTCCGGAACAGTCGAAAAATACAGCATGCGGTCCGCTCTTTACTCAATAGCTACATGGACAAAAGCCGAGCCTATGTCTTAATATACAGGATTCGCACTTTGATCTGCCTGCTTAAGAACGGGTAAAGCACCGAAGCTGTGTCCGCACCCGCCTACAGCTCTGCTCGGGGCAGGACTTGCAAGCAAATCCTGCCCCGAGCAGGTATAATTTTTCAAAGTTGCTTTGCTCCAGCTTTGTTGCGCTGCATCCGGAACGGACACAGCCCCCCCCTTAAACCCCACAAAAAAAATCAATATAGTGTTCGTCTCACTGCTGCAAAAGCGTGTTTTGCAGCCTATGCCCGCACAGAGGCCTTAGCATGAACACACAAAGACAGACATGGACAAAACAGCTGCCCCTGCCGCAAAAATCGACCTTTAAAGCCCGGAAAACGAAAGAATCCTAAGTTTACTGCTACAAATATAGCGTTATTACTTGAAAAAGACAAGCATATTGCATATGCCGGAATCAGACGGCATACACATGTTTGACCCGTTCCGCTTACGGCATATAGAGTACCGTGTTTTTCACAACCATCCAGCACAAGGAAAACGCCATGAAAGCCATAGAAACTCCCAAGGCTCCCGCTGCTGTCGGCCCCTATTCGCAGGGCATAGACGCCGGAAGCCTAATTTTCGTCTCCGGCCAGCTGCCTATCAATCCTGCGGACGGCTCCATGCCTTCCGAGCCTGCGGCCCAGGCCAGACAGGCTATGGAAAACCTGAAGACCGTACTTGAAGCGGCAGGTTCCGGGCTTGGAAAAACCGTGAAGGTCGTCATCTTTCTGCACAATCTCGAACATTTCAGCGCTGTAAACGAGGTCTACGCCGAATTTTTCTCCGGCCTTTACCCGGCGCGCAGTTGCGTGCAGGCGGCCCGTCTGCCCAAGGACGCGCTGATCGAAATCGAAGCCATCGCCCTCAAATAGCCCGGCAAGGTCATGACAGCCACTCTGTATTCGCTCGGCATCTCCCCCTGTCCCAACGATACCTTCATTTTTGACGCCCTGCTGCACCAGCGCATTCCTCTTCCCTTTGCAACGCGCCTGCATATGGCGGATGTGGAAAGCCTGAACTCCCTTGCCGGGGAAGCGGCGCTGGATATCACCAAACTTTCTCTGTATGCAGCCCTGCGCGTGCTGGACCGCTATGCAATCATAAATTCCGGCGCGGCCCTTGGCCGGGGCTGCGGCCCCCTTGTGGTTTCCCGCCCCGGGCTTGCACCCGAGGCTCTGGCAAAGGCCCGCATTGCCATTCCCGGCCGCCTGACCACGGCCAATCTCCTGCTTTCGCTTACCGGGCGTTTTGCAGGACCACGCGAAGAAATGCCCTTTGATCAGGTCATGCCCGCCCTGCTTTCCCAAAAAGCAGAACTCGGCGTGATCATTCACGAAGGACGCTTTACCTATGCCGAACGGGGGCTCTCTCTGGTTCTGGACCTCGGCGCATGGTGGGAAGAGTATAGCGGACTCCCCCTGCCGCTCGGCCTTATTGCCGTCAAACGGAGCCTTGGGCATAAGGCCATTCTTGACATTCAGGATGCGGTACGCCGAAGCCTGGAACACGCCAGAACCTTTCCCGAACAAAGCAAAGGCTTTATCCGCTCCCACGCTCAGGAGATGGATGAAGCCGTCATGGCAGCCCACATAGCCACCTTTGTCAATGATTTCAGTCTGGATCTTCGAGATGAAGGCCGCAGCGCCATCCTCGCCCTGCTCCGGGCCGCGCAGCAAGAAGCAGAAAGTTCCGCCCCGTCCTACCCCTTGAGTATGGAGAGTGTTTTCGCGCCTTATGTGGGCTCCGCCCACACCCGACAGGAGGCGCTTTGTGGCAATCTTTCGTAATGGGCGTGAAAAGGNNCCCTGCCGGGGAGGTCTGGAGGGGCAGCGCCCCTCCAGTACAAAGATCAAGTTTACACCTGTGCAGCCAGCCTGCCGTCTGCGTCTCTGGCGCGCTTGTCCGTTTTAGGCCTGAAGTCCTCGCGCCTGATGCTGTCGCTGAACATGAGCAGAATCGGGCTGGCCACAAAGATGGATGAAAGCGTGCCCACAATGACGCCTATGAACATGACCAGGGCGAAATCAAAAATAATGCCGCCCCCGAAAACGAGCAGGGAGAGAATGGCCAACAGGGTTGTGCCCGAGGTCAGCACGGTGCGCGACAAGGTCTGGTTAATACTCAGGTTGATGATGTCCCGCATGGGGGAAACAATGTCGTTGTGCAGGTTTTCCCGTATCCGGTCGTAGACAATGATAGTATCGTTGAGTGAATAGCCGATCAGAGTGAGCAACGCGGCAATGATGGTCAAGTCGAACTCTTTGTCCAGCAGGGAAAAAATGCCGACAGTAATCAGCACATCGTGCAGAATGGAGATGATCGAGCCCAGGGCGAAAATAAGCCTGAACTTCCAGCACAGCACCACGGTGAGCAGCACTGCGGCGCACACGAGGTAAACCTTGTCAAAGCCCAGGTAGCCCAGGCCGAACATGGTTCCGCCGAGCGCGCAGGCCATAAAGCCTGCCGTAAACCAGCGCTGCTCGAAGCGCCCTGAAACGTAAATGGCGATTAACAAAATGGCATAATACATGGCCTCCATGGCCTGAGCGCGAAGGTCGGCCCCCACTTTGGGGCCGACCATTTCCAGCCGCTGAATCTCGTATTTCGCCCCCTCAAGGTTGGCGTCCAGAGCCTCGACAACCGCCTTGCCGATGCCCGAGGAGTTTTCTTCAACCGTGGAGATGCGCAAAAGATAGCTCGTGCCCTCCTGGTCGAACTGCTGCACGGCAAGTCCGGGAAGAGCAGATTTTTCCAGGGATTTTTTGAGCGTTTCATCGGAAATCGCTTGAGCAAACTTAACCTGCACAGTCGCCCCGCCGGAAAAATCAATCCCGTAACGAGGACCGCCCTTAACCGCAAGCGAGACAAAACCGGCCAGAATAATCACTATGGAAAGCACATAGGATATTTTGCGCAGGCCAACAAAATCAATATTCAAATCATTCCGTATCAGATGCAGTCCCATGTCTCTTTTTCTCCCTGCGCTAAATGCTCAGTCTGCGGCCGGGTTTGCCCATCCATAGGGTGAAAACGATGCGCGAGACAAAGATGGCCGTGAACATCGAAGCCACAATACCGATGGTCAGGGTCACGGCAAAGCCGCGCACAGGCCCCGTGCCGAACTGGTACAGGATCAGGGCCGCGATCACCGTGGTCAGGTTGGAGTCGGTAATGGCCAGCATGGCGCGGGAGAACCCAGCCTCAACCGCAGCCAGGGGAGTGAGGCCCCGGCGCAATTCCTCCCGTATGCGCTCAAAAATCAACACGTTGGCGTCAACAGCCATACCTATGGTCAGCACAATGCCCGCTATGCCCGGCAAGGTCAGCGTGGCCCCGAAAACCGCCATACCGGCAAGAATAAGACCTATGTCCAGCGCCAGCATGATATCGGCGATCAGCCCTGCGACCCCATAATAGATCAGCATGAAGGCCACCACGGCAATGCCGCCGATCAGGGCCGCTGTCACGCCCATGTTAATGGACTCCTGCCCCAAAGAGGGGCCGACAGTACGCTGTTCAAGCACGATCACGGGCGCGGGAAGAGAACCCGCGCGCAGGACCACAGCCAAGTCGTTCGCGCTTGCAGGCGTGAAACTGCCGGAGATCTGCGCTTGCCCGCCCGCGATTTTTTCATTGATCGCAGGCGCGGAATGCACCTTGCCGTCCAGCACGATAGCCAGACGCCTGCCCACGTTTTCACTGGTAATTTCACCAAATTTTCTCGTTCCTTCCCAGTCAAAGGAAAGATTGACGATGGACTGCCCTTTTTGATCAAAAGAGGGCACGGCGTTGCTGATATTGGTTCCGGTGAGCACAGGCTCACCCACGGCGATCAGTTGTTCCTGCGCTCCGTTTCCCTCGCTTCTGCTTTCCATGGGCAGAATCAGCACCCCTCTGGGCACGATGCGCGATGTGGGCGCAACATCGTCCCTGACCAGACGAAATTCCAGATGCGCGGTCTTGCCGATAATTTCCACAGCCCGCTGAGGGTCAGACATGCCGGGAAGCTGCACGGTGATGCGATTGCTGCCCCGCTGTCTGCGCACGTCCGGCTCGGCCACGCCAAACTGGTCGATGCGGTTGCGAATGGTCGCCACGGCCTGCTCCACAGCCATGTCCACGCCCCTGCCAAAAGCCTCGGAGGTAAGCCCCAGGGTATAACGCGTGCGCCCCTCTGCTGCCGGGCTCTTTGCATCCAATTGCAGGTCGGGGAAGTTTTTGGCCAGCAATTCGTCAAAGACGGCTTCCTTGCCAGAGGCGGCGAAAATAAATTCCAGTTTTTCCCCAGGCAGGGATGCGGGCCTGGTAATGGCCATACCCTGCTGGGCGGCCAGGGTCATGATATCGCGGCCTTGCTGCGCCAAAGAAGATTCCAGGGCTTTTTCCGCCTCCACCTCAAGCGTCAGATGAATGCCTCCCCTCAAATCCAGCCCCAGGTTGACGCGGGCATCCGGCAAAAAGGAGAAGGAAGATTCAACCTTTTTCTGCCCCGGAACCGGGGCAGGCAGAAGAAAGGTAGGCAGCAGATAGACAAGAGCTGCGGCAAATACGCACACGGCCAAGCCGATTCGCCAGATAAGGCCCTGTTTCATGAAATTCCTCTATTGTTATGTGGGCGTTGCCCCACTCCCCGCCAAGGGCCTCAGGACTCTGGACCCGCATTCCGGAAAAACGGCGCTGTGCGCCGCTTTTCCGGTCACGGGCTCACAGGGAGCCCGCTCATCAGAGTATCGTACCAGCGAGTTTCGCTCGCCTTCTGGTAAAGAGCTTATTTGTCCGCTTTTTTGGACGGCTTGTCCGCAGCTTTAGGCAAACCCACAACAGCGGAAACGGCGTTGCGCGACAGCTTCACCTTGGTTTCTCCAAGATCCACGATCAGATGCTGCTCCGCTGTTTCAATAACGCGCCCGTGCAAGCCCCCTGCGGTGATCACTTCATCGCCGCGCTTAACGTTGTTCAACATGTTCTGATGTTCCTTGGCCCGCTTCTGCTGGGGACGGATAAGCAAAAAATAGAACACTGCAAACATGAGAATGAGGGGGATGAAATTCATCATGCCCCCGGCGGCATCGCCGCCTCCGGCGCCGCCCATGGCGTACGCGTTTGTTGCCCAAAACATAGCATCCTCCGAAGGGGTGAAGTACAAAAAGTCAACCCTTCATACCCGCTGACGCACAAAGAGGCAACGCTTTTTTGCGTTCCAGGCGGGGCGCGCCTCAGGCTGTTGCGTCCCGGAGCAGGCCTTCCACAAAAGCGGCCACGGATCGCGCGACAAGCTCCCTGGTATCCCGGTGCGTGGTCAGCATATGGTGATGTGTCACATGCTCCAGCATCCGCACCCAGCGCAGGCTGACATCGCGCGAGGCCACTGTACGGGCTATGGTCAGCCCCGCTTCGGGCGGGCAGATCCAGTCGTCCACCTCCGCCATCATAAAGAGCGGGCAGGACAGGGCGGGCAAAAGAGTCCGCATGGCCCGCAGCCCCTTGCCCAGACTGAGTAGTTGGGGCGGATGAAAGGCGTCTTCATAGCCCTCATGAGGGGCGAGCTCGCGCGATGTGGGACGGGCAGAAGCCTGCACAGGCTGCTCGGCCTGAGCGGACTGCCGCGCCATTGCCTTTTTCCAGAGGCCGCGCAACCTGGCTGTAAGACGCCTGAGCAGCAGTTGACGGTAGCGAATGCTGTAGGGAGGCGTAAGCGCCACCACCCCGGCCAGTTGCGGCAGATCCGGGTATTTTGCGGCCAGCGTAAGGGCAATGCTCCCACCCATGGAAAAGCCAATGGGAATCACCCTGGCATGGGTCGCGGCCAGAGCCAGAAAGCGCTCCTCAGCATGCGCCAGCCAGTCGGGGAAAAAGGTGGTCTGAAAGTCTTCGGGGCTGGTCCCATGCCCCGGATACAGGGGAATTTCCACTGTGCAGCCCAGCGCCCGCAGGGGAGGGGCAAGCGGTGCCACTTCAAAAGGGGTGCCGCCAAGGCCGTGTAATAAAAGACAGGCTGTACCGAAAGCTCTGCGCACGCCCTACTCCTTCACTGTTCCGGACATGCGGGAAAGTTCGGCTGGAATGCCTTCAGGGGCAAGCCGGGTGCAACGGGTATAGGTTTTTCCATCAAGCACTTCTTTTTCCACCACAAAATGCCGCCCGGCGCGTGAAGCGAGCTGGGGCCAGTGGGTAATCAGCAGCATCTGGCGGGATGCTGCCAGTTTTTGCAGGCTCTCCGCCACCCGGTTCAGGGTCAGGCCCCCTACTCCCGAATCCACCTCGTCAAATATCAGGGTCGGACGTTCGCTGGTGTTTTTGCTTATTAAACTCACAACTGCCAGCAAAAAGCGGGAAAGCTCCCCTCCGGATGCGATCCGGTCCAGAGGCTGCGGCGGCTGGCCAGGGTTGGGCTGCCAGAACAGGCGGGCACGCAGTTCCGTACAGTCTTCCCGTCCGGCATACAAGACCTGCGGGTTAAACTTAAAAATAACCCGCAGATGTTCGGAAAATCCCAAGCCTTTGAGTTCCTCTTGCAGGGCCTCGCCAAGCAGCTCCGCAGCCTTGCGTCTGGCAGGATTCAACTCGGCCAGCAGCGCTGCCAGGGCATCGCCCAGTTCCCGCTCCTCCTGCTCCAGGCCTTTGCGATTCAACGCGCAATCATCAAGAAAATCAAGATTTTCAGTAATCTCGCGATGCAGGGCAACAATGGACTCCAAGGGACGCTTCAATTTGCGCTTGAGCTGCGCAAGGGCGTAGAGGCGCGACTCAATGGCTTCTATATCCGGTGCCTGGTCTGCGCCGCGCTCGGCCCCGCGCAAGCGCCCTTCCAGTTCCTGCAAAGAAATACGCAGTCCGGCAAGCATTTCCGGCGCATCGGAAAATTCATCCAGCATCCCTGCCAGGGCGTCCACGGCCTTTTCCAGGCTAGTGAGCTGCCGGTACAGGCCGGGACCGTCCTCATCCCCTTGCAGTGCCCCTCGCGCCTTTGCCGCGTTTTCCGCAATACCCGCCTGATTGCGGAATGCAGCGCGGCGCGCTTCAAGTTCCTCTTCTTCCCCGGCTTTTGGCGCGATCTTCTCAATTTCCTGGCGCTGATACTCCAGAACGTCACGCTTGTCTTCCAGGGCCAGCCGGGCCTGATCCAGGGCCTCAATCCTGGCCGCGCAGTCCGCAAGGCGGCGGCTCAGGCGCTCTTTTACCTCCAGAAGATCTGGCCGGGCCAGAAAGTCATCCAGAATGGCGGCCTGAAAGGAAGGCTGCAAAAGCTTCTGCTGCCCGTGCTGGCTGGTATGCAGCACGAGCCGTGCGCGCATCTCCCGCACCAGTTCCTGCGAGCAGAGCCGGTCATTAAGAAAAAGACGACTACGGCCGCTCTCCGCAAGCAGTTCTCTACGCAGCACAGTCTCTTCCCCGTCCAGCACGAACAGGGCTTCCACCACCGCCTTTTCCTTGCCGGGCCGGACCATATCCGTATCCAGCCTGTCTCCGGTAAGGAAATTCAAGGCCTTCAGGATAAAGCTTTTGCCCGCTCCGGTTTCGCCCGTAAGCACGTTCATGCCGGACGAAAATTCCATCTCGATGTCCTCGATCAGGGCCAGGTCGTGTATGCGCAAAAGTTCCAGCATGGAAAACATCCGGATAATCGAATATAGGGCCTATTTTTTCGGGGAGACAGAGCCTCCCCTGTCCCCTCCGACAGAGGGCAGCGCCCCAAAAAACAATCCATATTAGCCCTGCTTGTATAGCCCCCGGCAGGCTACTTGGCAATACGGGGATCTAAAAGATCCCGCAAGGCCTCGCCCAGCAGGTTGTAGCCGAGCACGGTCAGCAAAATGGCGAGCCCCGGAAAAAGAGAGAGCCACCAGGCCACGCCAAGGGTCTGCTTGCCTTCTATAAGAATGTTGCCCCAGCTTGGCATGGGGTATTCAACGCCGATGCCGAGAAAAGAAAGCCCTGATTCCAGCAAAATGGCCCCGGCAACGCCCAAGGTTGCCGAAACCAGCACCGGGGCCGCCGCATTGGGCAGAATATGCCGGAACAAAATGCGCGGCGCGCCTGCCCCGGCAAGGCGGGCCGCATGAATGAACTCCCGCTCGCGCAGGGAAAGGGCTTCCGCGCGCACCAGGCGGCAGACTCCCATCCATGAGGTCAGCCCGATGATGATCATGATGTTGACCAGGCTCTGCCCCAGAAAGGCGATAACCGCCAGAATGAGAAAAAGCGAGGGAAAGCAGAGCATGACATCCACGAAGCGCATGATGCATTCATCAACAAGACCGCGAAAATACCCGGCAACAAGCCCCAAGGTAATACCGATGGATAGGGAAATGCCCACGGAGACAAAACCTATCCACAAAGAAACCCGTGCGCCGTAAAGCACACGGGAAAAAAGATCCCGACCCAGTTCATCCGTACCGAAAAAATGCTCTGGGCCGGGCGGCAGCAGAATGGCACTGTTATCACGCAGCAGATAATCGTGAGTGGCCAGAAAAGGCGCGAGCAGGGCGGCCAGCGCCATACAGCCCACAAGAAAGAGCCCGAGCATAAGCAGGCCGTAGCGGCTGCACACGGAGCGAAAACGGGCGGCGCTCATGAAAAGGCCTCCCCATCGCGCGCTTTTTTGATACCCGCCCTGATTCTTGGATCGGCCAGCCCGTAGCAAAAATCGGCCAGCAGATTTCCGGCCAGGGTCAGCACGGCCCCGAGCACCAGATTGCCCATGATCAGAGGATAGTCGCGGGCCATAACCCCGTTATAAAAAAGCTGTCCCAGGCCGGGCAGGGAAAAGACCGTTTCCAGAATGACGCTGCCACCTATGAGTCCGGGCAGTTGCAAACCGAGCAGCGTGATAACCGGCAAAAGGGCGTTAGACAGGGCGTGCCGGAACAAGACCACCCGCTCCGGCAGGCCCTTGGCCCTTGCGGTCAGAATATAGTCCTGACGCAGCACTTCAAGAACCGATGCCCGCATGAAACGGGACATGCCGGCAAGACTGCCGAAAGTAGCCACAAAAATCGGCAGCGTCAGATGGCTCATCAGGTCAAGCGCCTTGCCTGCGGGAGAAAGCGAGGCGTAATCCATAGAACTTACGCCCGAAAGTGGCAGCCACTGCCAGGTGATGGAGAATTGCACCACCAAGAGCAGGGCCAGCCAGAAACCGGGCATGGAAAAACCGATGAAGACGAAGAGCGTGGTCGCCTTGTCAAACAGCCCGCCCCTGTACCGGGCTGCGAAAAGGCCGATGGGAACAGCCAGCAAAAGCGTGAGGAAAAGAACTGTCAGGTTGATCCACAAGGTCAGGGGAAGGCGCTCGGCGATTTTGTCGATAACCGGGCGGGCATCGCTGCTCATGGAATTGCC
Organism: Desulfovibrionaceae bacterium UBA930; assembly: GCA_002293605.1. GTDB lineage: Bacteria > Desulfobacterota > Desulfovibrionia > Desulfovibrionales > Desulfovibrionaceae > Frigididesulfovibrio. The sequence goes on along the minus strand of DBDO01000179.1, from coordinate 21,441 downwards.
GAAATCAAGCTGCGCCAGTTGCTTCAGCCAGATCCAATACTGCTCGTACAGGGGCTTGTCCAGGCCGTAGAAGGCGGCCAAGCGCTGCTGGGCCGCAGCATCGGCGAGCGGGTTAAGAGTGGTCTCCAGATCAGTGGGAGAACCGGGCGCAAGGTGAATGACCAGAAAGCTGACCAGGGTTATGCCGAGAAAAACGCTCCCTAGCCAGAGCAGCTTTTGCAGCATACGCAGGGCAAGCGCGGGCGACAGCACAGGCCTGCGCGAAGCGGGCGCAAGCCAGAAAAGCGTGCCGCCCGTGCAGACAAGGAGCAAAAAAAGCATAGGCCAGAATACAGACAAGCGCAGGCACCCCTTCAAAAACTAGTGCAGCATCCACTGCTGCAAGCCCGCCACTTCTTCTTTCCACCTCGCGGCATCGAGACGGACCTGCAAAAAGGCGGCATAGAGCGCATCCAGAAGTTCAAGGCAGCTTTCCACCAGATACATTTTTTCCAGCAACAGGGCGTCCGGGTCGGCCCCATCGCGATCACTCGTTTCGATTTTCGGAGTTTTCAGACTGCCCAGGCTGAAGTCAGAGGCTTTCAGGGTCAATTGCCATTCCTCAGGGCCGCGCTCAAAGCGCAAAAGAGCCCTGGTCACCTTTTTGCCCATGGTCAGGCCCATGCGGGCTTCGCGCAGTTCCGAATCAAGCCCGGACACGCTGGCTGTTTCCACATGATCCCCTTCTCCGCCCTGCACGACAATGCGCTGTTCCATGCTGACGGAAAAAGGCTGGCCTGAAGCATCGTTGAAGATGCCACCAGTTGCACTGCGGTACCAGAGCCAGGTGAGAAACTCCTGGCCGAGAACGAGATCCGTTGTTTGTCCAAGATAGGGTGCGTCACTCATGGTCGGCCTCAGGCAAAGCGCGTAGGTTCGAGGGTGTCAAGCCGCAGGGGGTCTTTCAGATGAAAGGCGGCGAGTTCATAGGGGGACAGGGGCGCGACATGCAGTTCAAAGGTGCGCACAAACAGCTCCTCAAACATATCCAGCATTTTTTGTTGCGTTGAGGCAAAATAGAGCATGGATGAAGCCGTATTCCAGATCACCTGAAACTCTGCGGGAATGGGCAGAAAGCGCATTCTCAGGCGCAGCATGACCTGCTCTTTCAGTTCTTTTTTGCGTTCGCGCGAAACGAATTTTTTGCCCATTTCACGGTTTTGCGCTTCTTCTTTGCGCAGGGCCAGGGCCAGATGCTTCTTGATCACCGCCGGGGGCACGCGCCTGGTGTCCAGACGCAGGCAAAAGGCGATGTACTGGCCTTTTTCCACAGGGTTGACGGCAAAGCTCGTGTCCAGCATATCCTCAAACGAGGTCCAGCCAAAGGAGCGCTCTTCGGGAAGCTCATCAATATCGGTAAAAGCGTTCTTGCGCAGCCGGTCCGTCAGTTCTGTCCAGAGTGAGGGCGGTGCCGGGTCTGTGATGCGAAAGCGGGTAAAGCTTGTGCTTGTCTTGAGAAATGACATGCCTGTTCCTTTTGCTGAAAAACGATAGGCCGGGAAGGATGAATTTCATCTATTCCCGGCCCGCCGTCAAGTCTGCCCCGGCAGTCAGCGCAGGGGCTTCTCCCGTAAAAAGGCTCTTCGCTTGTACAGGTGCAGGCCCGCGCAAAGGGTAAAAAGCAGCGCCGTTGCCGTATGCAGGCGGGAGTTCACAAAAGCTCCGGCCAGCGTGAGGCTGTAAAGTCCGACCAAGGCCGCGCTTTCAGCCTTGGGGGAAAGCGCGTTCCGTCGCTTTCGCATAGTCCGTTCCGGGGCGGGACTTTCGGCCAGTTGCGCTTCCAGAACGTGCAGGGCCGAAGACAAGCACTCGCGTGATATCACGCTCGGGTCGTAATGCACCAGCAAACTGCCGGTGCGGGAATTGGCCGCAATATCCAGCACGCCTTCCTGGCCTTTGACAAACTGCTCCACCATGGACAGGGTAGCGGGATTTTTCAAGGCATGCGTACGAATGCGCACCCTGCCCTCGTAAAAACTTGCGATCATTGTTCTCTCCCCAGGTCTTCAGTGTGCACTACGTTCTGTTCCAGCTGCCTGCTGCCGGGAGGAAGCATCGGGCTCAGGCTTGAAACGGCAATCGCGGCTGTCGTGGCATTATGCAAAAAGGCGGACAGACCCGGCCGCAGAAAACCGAAAAGTCCGCCAAGCAGAAAGAGGCTGTTCCAGAACAGCGAGGTCGTAAAGCCTTTACGCACCCGGCGCAAGGCCGCGCGTGAAATCCGCCTTGCCAGCAGCAGGCCCTGCAACTCGCCGCTGACCAAAACAATATCCGCAACTTCACGCGCCATATCTGCGCCTTCCGCCATGGCTATACCCACATGCGCGGCAGAAAGGGCGGGAGAATCATTAATGCCGTCGCCCACCATGGCAACAGTGTAGCCCTGAGCTTTCAACTCGTTGATAAAGCGCGCCTTGTCTTCCGGCAACAGCTGCGCGCGGTATTCCGTTATGCCCGCCCGAGCCGCGATGCTCGCGGCCGTGACTTCACCATCGCCGGTCAGCATGACGATTCGCTTTACCCCGTCCGCAAAAAGCTCCCGCACCACATCAGGGGCTTCATCCCGGAGTTGATCTTCTATCAGCAAAAGCCCCGCCAGTTCATCCCCCACGCTCAGGTACAGTATGGAGCGCCCTTTGCGCGATTCAGCCTCGACTATTTCCCGCTGTTTTTCACTGATTGCTATGTTCTCGTCATTGAGCACAAAGTGCCCGCTCCCAATCAAAACGCGCTGACCGCGCCAATGCGAGGCAATGCCATGGGCCACGATAAATTCGACCTGGGTATGTTCCTCGCGGTGCTTGAGTCCTTCGGCGTCCGAGGCGCGCACCACCGCCTGGCCCACCGGGTGGACGAAATGCTCCTCAAGGCAGGCGGCCAGGCGCAGCACTGTGCTGCGCTTTCTCCCCCCAAAGGGAATAACGTCCGCCAGCACGGGTCTTGCACGGGTCAGGGTGCCGGTTTTGTCGAAAATGACCATATCTGCCCTGGCCACGGCTTCCATAAATTTGCCGCCTTTGATCAGCACGCCCCGCTCTGCGGCCTCGCGCATGGCAGTGAAAATGGCAAGCGGCGTGGACAGACGGATGGCGCAGGAATAATCCACCAGCAGCACGGAACCGGCCCGCGTAAGGTCTTGTGTAAAGGCATAGACCGCTCCGCTAAGTAAAAAATTATAGGGCACAATGGCGTTGGCCATGCGTTCGTAACGCCCCTGGATCGAGGCCTTGACACTTTCGGACTCCTCAATGGTTCTGACAATGGAATGGATGCGGGTATCGCTTCCCACCCTGGAAGCGGAAAGCACAAGTTCGCCCTCTTCCAGAATGGTTCCGGCGTACACGCTCGATCCCACCGAGCGGTGAGCGGGTGCGGATTCTCCGGTCATGGAGGCCTGATTGACCATGCCTTCGCCCTCGATAACAATACCGTCAACCGGCAGGGCCGCGCCCGCGCGAACTACAATTTCATCGCCGGGGCGGATCTGGGCAAAGGGGGTCAGACGCTCGACAGAGCCGCTGCGCACCCAGACCTGATCAATATTCAAAGCCAGACTGTCCTCCAGGCTGGCTCGGGATTTTTTGCGCGTCCAGTCCGCCAGAAATTCGCCCAGGGCAAAGAAAAAGGTGATGGAGGAAAGGGTCTTAAAATCGCGTTGCAGCAAACAGGCCGCAAGGGCCGCGCCGTCAAGCACGTCTAGATTGAGGCTGCCGTGCAGGAGAGCCCTGACCGCAGAAAACATATAGGGAATGGCGCGAAACAGCGCCAGGGCGCTCACAAAGACGCGCGGATACAAATAACTGCGCACTTTTCCGGGAATGGGGTTGCGCGGCCCCTTGAGCGCAGCAGGCTCCCGCTGTACAGGCGCGCGGCCCTTTGCCCTTGCGGCGGCTTGGCCATAGAGCAGGAGCACGCTTCCGGAGTATCGGGAAAGCTTTAATTCTGCCTCGGGAAAAAATGCGCGCAGGACGGCTTCCAGTTCGGCTGTGTTTTTCGTCTTGCTCGACAGGGGACGCAGACGGATTCTGCCTGGGAGGACATGAACAATGCTAAAGCGCTCCAGCAGGGCGCGCGCTGCCGGAGCAGCAGAGGCCTCGTAGACAGGGGGAGGAAAAAGGCCCATTGCCCCTTCCTCCGCTGCAAGCAGGCTCAAGGCCCCTGTGCGCGTGCCTGACTGTGCAGAGAAGGAGCGCCCTTTTCGGGCGCATCCTCCCGGCTCTTGTGTTTGCGCAGAGAGGCGGCCCCTGCCCTTGTTCCACACGCCCAAAGGAATGCGTTCTGCCGCAAAAGCAGCGTCCCTGTCTTCGCTGTCGCGAAGTTCCCGGCAAAGGTCCGCCGCCATACTCATGATTTTTGTTCCCCTGCCTTGCGCATTTCCTGCTCATGTCTGGCTTCAGCGGCGAGATCGTCAATATTTTCCTTGGCCGTTTCCACAAAGGCTGCGGCCTTTTCTTTAATGTCCATACCATGACTTAACAGCGTGGCTGCCGTTTTTTTCAAATCAATAGAGCCTCGCGACAGCAGCACCGCGCCAAGGGCTCCAATGGCGACACCCGCTCCGACAGCCAGCCCATACTTCCAGAAGTTGTTGTTTCCCATTGCCACGTCCTCCCTCCTAGATGGTGATTATGGCGAGGAATCTATAGGTAATGAAAATCATTGTCAAGTTAAAAACCTCTACAACTAAGTGTTTTTGACTTACACTATAGAACAGCAATAGTAAAAAAACGCTTTCACGACAGGGGCGCAAGGCGTAAAAACTCTGTTCCTCCTCTTTACTTTTGCGCAGGAAGGGCTATCTTTGCCGAATATCATTCTTTATAAACAACGGGGTTTTTTCATGCGTAAAAAGATTGCCCTTTCCTCTCTGGCAGGCTTCTGCCTTCTCTTTACCCTGAGTGTGAGCGCTTTGGCCCAAGCCGCGCAGCCCGTGGATTTTCGGGAACTGGTGAAAAACGCCATGCCGGCCGTTGTCAATGTCAGCACCGAGCGCACAGAGCAGCTTCGCGGCCCCGGGGGCATGCCCTTTGGCGGCATGTTTCACGGTAACCCGGATCTGGAACGCTTTTTCGGTCCCTTTCCCTTTGAAGAATTTTACAATCAGGCTCCCCGGGAAAGAAAAAGCAGCTCTTTGGGCTCCGGCTTCATCATTTCCCCCGATGGCTATATTGTGACCAATCACCATGTTATCGAAAACGCCGATGTCGTGCGCGTCAACCTCGGCGGCAAAAATACACAGGACAAGCTCATTGACGCCGAAGTCATCGGGACCGATCCGGAAACGGATCTCGCCCTGCTCAAAATAAAGGCCGAGAATCTCCCCCACCTTGTTTTCGGCGATTCAAACAGCCTTGAAGTCGGCGAATGGGTGGTGGCCATAGGCAGTCCGCTCGGCCTGGACCACACGGTGACCGCCGGGATCGTTTCAGCCAAGGGCCGCAACATTCAATCCGGCTCCTATGACGACTTTCTTCAAACCGATGCTTCGATCAACCGGGGCAACAGCGGCGGCCCGCTTCTGAACATGAAAGGCGAGGTGGTCGGCATCAACGCCGCCATTGCACAAAGGGCCCAGGGCATCGGCTTTGCCATTCCCTCCTCCATGGCGAGCACGATTATCGCCCAGCTGCAAAAGGACAAAAAGGTCAGCCGAGGCTGGCTCGGCGTGACCATTCAGAATGTGGACGCCGCAACCGCCAAGGCGCTTGATATGCCGGACAGCAACGGCGCTCTCGTGAACAGCGTGCTGGAAGATCAGCCCGCCGCTCTGGCCGGAATCAGGGAAGGGGATGTTATTGTGGCCATTGACGGCCAGAGCATTGAGAATACGGAGCAGCTTCTGCGCAAGGTCGCCATGCTCAGGCCCGGCGGCAAGGCAAACATCACAGTATGGCGCGATGGCAAAAAAAGTGATCTCGGCCTGACAGTGGCCGAGCGCGATGCAGACGGCGGCATGGACAAAGGCAAAGGCGGCACAAGCGGCGCAGATGCCCTGCTCGGCCTGAAACTGCGCCCGCTTACCGGGGAAGATATGCGCCGTCTGGATCTTAAGAGCAATGCGGGCTTGCTGGTGACCGGCCTTGCCCCGGACAGCACGGCGGCCAAAGCGGGCATTCAAACCGGCGATGTGATACTGGCCATCGACAAACAGGCCGTGACTACAACAAGGGATCTTTCCGATAAAATTGAGACCGCTGCCAAACAGCGCGGCGCGGTTCTCTTGCACATTGCGCGCAAAGGCCGGGTTTTCTTTCTGGCGATAGAACTCAAGAAGTAGAGTTTTGTGGGCTCCGCCCCACACTCCGTAGGAAGGGACCCGCCATCCCTGAACCCGGCCACTTCCGAAAAGCGGCTACGCCGCTTTTCGGAAGTGGGGTACAAGGGGCCTTAGGCCCCAAATAAAAAACAAATAATTACAGTAAGCGGCGAAGAAGGCTGCACAAATCGCGCCCGTCATAGCTGAGATAATCGGCCATACACGCCAGTTCGGGCACGGGCTTATGTACGCCGCCAAAGGCAATGCCCACGGCGCTGGCGCGAAACATCGGCGCATCGCTAATGCTTTCCCCCACAGCCACAATGCGCCTTTTGCCCTTTGGCGGGTCAGTTGTGAGTCTGCGAATAACCGCACCTTTGTCAGAAAGAACCCGCGTCAGCCTCAGCCCTTTTTTTTCACTATACGATGAGCGCGAGCAATAGCAGGGACAGCCGAGGCGTTCGGTCAGGGGGCGAATCCAACGATCCAGGTTTCCGCTGACAATAACACATTGCTCACGGTGTTCCTGAATAAAATGTTCGATATGGGGATTTAAGGGAATGCCCGCAACAAGGGTTTCAATGTGGTCCAGCGGAATATGGCGCAGCATATGAAAGCGACGCCGGAAGGATTCTTCAAAAGCGATCTTTCCGCTAAGGGTTTGGGCCGTCAGCTGGGCCAGTTCCTCCCCCAGTCCTGCGGCGCGCCCCAAAACGGGAAGAATTTCCTGTTCGGTTATTGTTCCGTCAAGATCAAAGGCAAAGAGAAGCTCAGACATGGCAGGGTCGTTTTGCTTCACATGCTGAAGCCTTCGCCCAGATACACGCGACGGGCCTTGGGGTCGTTCACCAGTTCATCCGGCGTTCCCTCCACAATAACCGTTCCTTCGTGCATTAGATAGGCCCTGTCGCAGATACGCAGGGTTTCGCGCACATTATGGTCCGAGATCAGGATGCCAATACCCCGGTTTTTCAAATCCGTGATCAGGGCTTGAATATCATCCACGGCAAGCGGGTCAATACCTGCAAAGGGTTCGTCAAGCAGGATGAACTGCGGCTCCCGGATGAGAGAGCGTGCGATTTCAAGACGGCGGCGTTCCCCGCCGGACAAATGCGAGGCCATGGAATCGCGCAGATGTGCGATGCTGAATTCCTCAAGCAGCTGTTCGGCTTTCCGGCGCTGCTCCATCTTTGACAAGCCGGTATACTCAAGAATGATGCGCAGGTTGTCCATAACGGACAAACGGCGGAACACCGAGCTTTCCTGAGGCAGGTAGGAAAGTCCGTGGCGGGCGCGCTCGTGCAGCGGCCATCCGGCAATATCGGCATTATTGAGAAACACGGCCCCTGCCGTGGGCTTCTGGATGCCGATAATCATATAAAAGGTCGTTGTTTTGCCCGCGCCGTTAGGGCCGAGCAGGCCAACGATTTCGTTCCGGACTACTTCCAGGGAAACGCCGCGCACGACCTCCCTGTCTCCATAGCGTTTGCGCAAGTCCCTTGCCTGGAGTCGGCTTTGCGCGGCATCATGCATCATCTGTCGCTCCCGGCCCCGTTCTTTTTGTTCCCGTTTTTTCCCGAGCCCGGCAGCACAGGGCCTGGAAGGGGGCTTCCCCCTTCTTCCGTGCGATCTTCCGAATAAAAGGTGGCGCTTACGCCGCGTCCCGGTCCTCCGATAACCTGGCTGCGGTTGCTCGACAGATAGTGCACAACGGTCTTGCCGCTTATGACGCTTTGCTTACTGTCCCGCAAAACGGGGTTCCCTTCCATGACGAACTTGTCTTCTTTGGCGTAGTAAGTCGCCTTATCGCAGGTGCCGGTGTTGCTTTCACTTTTCAGGCGCACATTTTCCTCTGCCACAATATGGTCTATATCGCCTGCCTCCATGCCGCCCATGCTGGCGGTCTGGGAGGAATGTTCACTGCCCTTGCCGGATTTTTCCAGGTATACCGTCATTTTTTTCGACCAGAGTTCAAAATCCGGCCGTTTTACATGAACGTCCCCCAGAAAAAGTACGGTCTGGTCGCCCGCATTGTAATCCATGCGCTCGGAGGTAATGGTGGTGGGAACTTTTTTCGTTGCCCCCTGGGGCGCGGCGGCCAGATCCGGAGTGCCCGACACACACAGCAGCACGGCCCCAAGGGCAAAAGAGGATATATTTCGAACTGAACGCAGCTTCACATGCGGCTCCTTCTGGGGCAGTTTCACTTTTGGCGTTCGCCCTATGGGCGCTTCCCCATTCCGCCATCCTGCGAACTGGCAGGCTTTTCTATACTGGCAGGAGAGGTAGTTTGCTCCGGCGAGGCGCTGTTGAAATGCACCACGATATTGCCCGTGGTTTCAATACGCCTTTCGTCAATATGCCAGATGAGATGATTGCATACGCCCGCAACACCGGTGTCCGAAAGCTCCGCGCCCTCGGGCATGGTCATGGTTTTTGGCGCACCATCGTATACCAGCAGCTTTCCCGTGAGCAGCGTCTCGCCCTGGGTGACGCGCACATTATCGATAAAACGCATGACCTGCTTTTTCTGCTGTATGTCGCCCTTGTCGGAACGCACATGCATGCTTTTACCATCTTCTTTCATAAAATAGGTCAGACGGGGCTGCTCAAGAAAAATCATGTCTTCGCGCTTTTGCATACTGCCCCACTCGGCCTTGAGCCGCCAAAGCTCAACACCTCCCTCCCCCTGGCTCAAGCTAATGCTTTTAAGCGCAAGATCAAGGGCGGAAGAGCCACCCTCTTCCGCAGCGCCTGACTCGGGCGCTACCTTGGCAGCATCC
>DBDO01000179.1:0-12200 GCA_002293605.1 Desulfovibrionaceae bacterium UBA930 | reverse complement strand
GCATTGGCGACCGCCAGGGGCAGGCCGACCATGTCCATCACCGAAAGGTCCACCCAGTCATCGCCAAGATAGGCCATTTGTTCCCAGGCAAGATTATGCTGCTGCTTCAACTCTTCCAGGCAGGCCCGCTTGTCCAGGAAACCGGCGTAATAGTTGGTGATGCCAAGGTCGCGCACCCTGGCGGCCACGGCAGGGGAGTCCAGGCCGGTGATAACCGCGACCTGAATGCCCGCCTTTTGGGCAATTTTAATACCCAGGCCGTCCTGCACGTCAAAGCGTTTCATCACCTGATTTTGCAGATCGTAATAGAGCCCGCCGTCCGTGAGCACTCCATCGACATCCAGCACCAACAGGCGGATATCCAAAGCGGCTTGAACGGGAAAAAAAAGGCCGGAAAAATCATTCTGCATGAAGCAGACTCCACATCGCTGAAAGTTGCTGCAAAAGGCCGGGCAGCTCGGAAAGACGCAAACTGTTGGGGCCATCGCACAGGGCTTTATCCGGGTCGGGGTGGCATTCGATGAACACGCCGTCCGCCCCGGCAGCGACAGCGGCACGAGCCAGGCAGGAAACCATGCGGCGATCCCCTCCGGATGAGGCCCCCAGCCCGCCCGGCATTTGCACGGCATGGGTGGCATCCATGATCAGGGGCGCACCGATCCCCTTCATCAGGGGAAAGGCGCGCATATCCACCACAAGGTTATTATAGCCGAACGAGGTGCCGCGTTCCGTAAGCAGAATTTTTTTATTCCCCGTGGCAGCCACTTTGTCGTAAACATGGCGCATATCCCAGGGGGCGAGGAACTGGCCCTTTTTCACGTTCACGATGCGCCCGGATTCCCCCGCCGCAGTAAGCAGGGAGGTCTGGCGGCTCAAAAAGGCCGGAATCTGAAGGATATCCGCGACCTCGCCGACAAGGGCGGCTTCTCCCGGCTCGTGAATGTCCGTGATCACGGGCAACCCGCTCTCCTCCCGGATACAGGCCAACCATTCCAGCCCCTGGCGCATGCCCGGCCCCCTGAAACTTTGCAGGGAAGTCCGGTTGGCCTTGTCAAATGAGGACTTGAATATTGCCGTAAGCCCTGCGGCGGCTGCGGCCTCTTTTACGGCACGCGCGACCTCAAGGGCCAGTTCGCGGCTTTCCAGCACGCAAGGCCCGGCAATGACGAAAGGGCCTCCGCACAGCGCCGCGTAAAGCCGCGCGCCCGAGTCGCAATCACAGGCAGACATGAGGCTTATTCCTGGCCGTGCTGTTTTTTTGCCGCGGTAATGAAATCCCGGAACAGGGGATGCGGAGCCATGGGGTTGGACTTGAACTCAGGATGGAACTGGCAGCCCAGAAACCAGGGGTGGTCTTTCAGCTCCACCATCTCCACCAGATCACCGTCCGGAGAAAGACCGCTAAAGATCATCCCGGCCTCTTCAAGCGCGGGCCTGTACTCGTTATTGACCTCAAAACGATGCCGGTGCCGCTCGCTGATCAGCTTTTTACCGTACGCGGCAAAGGCCAGACTGTCTTCTTTGACCATGCAGGGGTATGCGCCCAGTCGCATGGTGCCGCCCTTGTCAGAGTCAAGCGTTCGAAGGGCCTTGGCGTTTTTGTGCGGATCAAACCATTCGGTCATCAGGTAGACGACCTTATGTTTAGTGTTCGGAGCAAATTCTTCGGAATTGGCCTGCTTGAGTCCGGCTACATGCCGGGCGTATTCTATAACCGCACATTGCAAGCCAAGGCAGATGCCGAAAAAGGGAATTTTGTTTTCACGCGCGTGCTGCACGGTCAGGATCTTGCCCTCAACGCCGCGTTCACCAAAGCCGCCGGGAACCAGTATGCCGTCCAGGCCGGACAGGATATCCTGCACCGTGTCCGGAGTAACGTCTTCGGAATTCACATATTTCAGGGCAACGCTCACCCTGTTGGCCACACCGCCGTGCACCAGGGCCTCGTGCAGGCTTTTGTAGGCTTCCTTGAGTTGCACGTATTTGCCCACAATGCCGATGGTCACCTTGCCTTCGGGATGGGTCAGGTCGTACACAAGCTTCTGCCAGTTGGCGAGGTCGGCGTTTCTGGCGGGCAGGCGCAGCATGATGGCAACCTTCTGATCAAGCCCTTCCTCGTAAAATTCCAGGGGCAGCCTGTAGACGTGATCGACATCCACCGAGGAAAAAACCGCGTCTTCGTCCACATCGCAGAACAGGGCGATTTTCCGCTTCAGTTCCCGGCTTACCGGGGTTTCGCAGCGGCAGAGTATGATATCGGGGTGGATGCCTATGCTGCGCAGTTCCTTAACGCTGTGCTGGGTGGGCTTGGTTTTGTGCTCTCCTGCGGCGGCCAGATAGGGCACAAGCGTAAGGTGGATGAAAAGGCAGCGCTCCCTGCCCAGATCCCCGCGCAACTGGCGGATGGCTTCAAGAAAGGGCTGACTTTCTATATCGCCTACCGTACCACCGATTTCGATAATGGCAACGTCCGTATCGTTCTCGGCCAGTCCGCAAATGGCCAGCTTGATTTCATCGGTGATATGGGGAATGACCTGCACGGTGCCGCCCAGGTAGTCGCCGCGCCGCTCCTTGCTGATCACGCTGTAATAGATGCTGCCCGAGGTGTAGTTGTTGTTCTGGGAAAGCGAGGTACCGAGATAGCGCTCGTAATGCCCAAGGTCCAGGTCTGTCTCCGCGCCGTCATCCGTAACGAACACTTCGCCGTGCTGGGTCGGGTTCATGGTGCCGGGGTCAACATTGATATAGGGGTCGAGCTTCTGAATGGTGACGCTCAGGCCTCTTGCCTTGAGCAGCGCGCCGATGGAAGCCGCTGCCATGCCCTTGCCCAGGGATGACAGCACCCCGCCTGTAATAAAAATGAACTTCGTTTCTCTCATCCCCTGGCATCCTTTATACATAGCCCTAAAATGCGTGCGTATCCGGCGCGGAACAATCGCCCTTGCCAAGGGGGGATCGCGCCCCCCGCACGTAGAAAATTTCCATACGCCTTTTTCAATCGCCGGTCACCAGTTGACGACCTCAGCCCCGGCAGGGTAATATTATTACCCTTCTTTAAACATTTGGAGAACTCATGGCTGTTTCTGTACGCGCCCTTGTCATTACCGGATACGGCACCAATTGTGAAGTCGAGTGCGCGCACGCCGCGCGCCTTTCAGGCGTAGATTGCGCCGATATAAGCCATTTTGCCGATATTGTCGCGGGCCGCGTCACTATCGGCGACTACAATTTCCTGATCTTCCCAGGCGGCTTTCTAGATGGCGATGATCTCGGCGCGGCCCAGGCGGCGGCGCAGCGCTGGAAATATGCGGCCCCCAAAAAGGGCGAGCCCCTTGTCGAACAGCTCCTGGGCTTTATCAGGGACGGCGGGCTTATTCTTGGCATTTGCAACGGCTTTCAGCTTATGGTGAAGCTCGGCCTGCTCCCCGCCCTTGACGGTGCCTGCCTGGAGCGGCAGGTTTCCTTGGCGCACAATGCCTCCGCCCGTTATGAAGACCGCTGGTGCCGTTTGCATATCTCTCCGGAAAGTCCCTGTATTTTCACCAAGGGGCTGGACTCGCTCTACATTCCCGTGCGCCACGGCGAAGGCCGTCTGGTGGCCAAAGACCAGGACACGCTTGACAGGCTGCGCCGGGAGCATCTTATCCCCGTACAATACGCCGACCCGCAAAGCGGCCTGCCTACGGAGGAATATCCCTACAACCCCAACGGCTCCCCCTTTGGGATTGCCGGGCTCTGCGACCCCAGTGGCCGTATCTTCGGCCTTATGCCGCACCCCGAGGCCTTTAACCATCCGACCAACCATCCCGGATGGACGCGCGGGGAAAGCGCCCCCCTGGGCCTGAAGCTGTTTGAAAATGCGGTTGCATACCTGCGCGGCAGCGCCTGAGCCATGCTCCCCTGCTTTATCTGCGGCAAAGACGCTTCCACCGGCTGGATACAGGGCTTTGCCCCTGCCCCGGACAGCCAGAAGCTGGCCCTGTGCGCCGAGCACGACAACGCAGCCAATCGCTTGAGCCTTGCCAATGCCTGGCGCACAATGCTGCAAAGCGACATTGCCGGGCAAAGCTCTGTGGCGCGCCACAAGGCCGGGGCAATCCTGCGGATGCTGACGGTGCGCTTCACTGCCGGGGGCATGCTCTCCTTCCCGTGCACGGCCTGCGCGCCCACGGATCATGGTTCCTTGCGTATTGATCTTCCGAATGGAGAACAGAGCTTCATCCCCCTGATACATGTACGCGAATACAGCATCCGCCCCTATACGCCGCCGGAGGAGAGCGGCCCATAAAATTGCAACACGCAATTGTTAACGAAGCAGTTAAGGGAGCAGCCCATGCGTATATCCCCAGGCCTTACCGCCCCCTTTATCAATATCTTCTACCGGCTTTGGTGCTCCACACTGCGCATCCGGCAGACAGGGCGCAAGCTTGAGGAGCTTGAGGAGGCGGGCACGCCAGCTATGGTCTGTTTGTGGCATGACGAGGTTTTCGCCCTTATGCATGTGCGGCGGGCCTTGCGCGTTGTAACCATAGTCAGCCAGAGCAGGGACGGCGAGTATCTGGCCCGCCTGCTGCAAGCCCTGGGGCTGACAACCGCACGGGGCTCCAGTTCCAGAGGGGGACTCAAGGCCTTGTTACGGATGGCGCGGCTTATGCGCGGGGGCGGTTATACAGGCTGTATAACAGTCGATGGCCCGCGCGGGCCCAGACATGTAGCCAAGCCCGGTGCCTTTATTCTCTCCTTTCATGCCCAGGTTCCGATCGTTCCCGTTCGCCTTTTCCCGCACAGGGCCAAAATATTCCGCTCTTGGGACCGTTTTCAGCTCCCCCTACCCTTCAGTCGAGTGGATATTGTCTTTGGCGAGCCTTACATGCCGCAGATGACCGAACTCACGGACGATGTGCTGGAACGGGAATGCCGGGAACTGGAAAGACGCCTGGAAGCCTTGCATCCTCTCGAACTTTAAAACAAATATATTTTAGGGTCAGCCCCTATTACTTTGCTGGGGGACTGGCAGAGGGCCTGTTTTGGATTTATCCACCTTTGCTTTGCAAAGAACGGACGGCCCTGCACCTCCATATCAGCGAACGTCATCTTTTGTTTCACCAAACTGCATGGCATAGAGTTTGGCGTACAGGGGGCTGCTCTGCAAAAGCTCCTCATGCCGTCCCTGCGCGGCGATTTTGCCCTTTTCCATGACCAAAATGCGGTCTGCGCCGATGATTGTGGACAGGCGATGGGCAATGACGATACTGGTCCTGTTGTGCATCAGGTTTTCCAGGGCCCGCTGCACCACTCGCTCGGATTCGGAGTCCAGGGCGCTGGTGGCTTCATCAAGAATCAGGAGCGGCGCGTTTTTCACCAAAGCCCTGGCAATGGTCAGGCGCTGCCTCTGGCCCCCGGAAAGCTTGACCCCGCGTTCGCCTATGACGGTATTGTAGCCTTCGGGCATGGCCGTGATAAATTCGTGGGCAAAGGCGGCCTGCGCGGCTTCGCGTACTTCCTTTTCACCCGCTCCGGCAATACCGTAGCGAATATTGTCCGCCACGGAAAGGTTGAAGAGAAAACTGTCCTGCGAGACCATGGAGATCTTGCTCCGCAGCGAGGCCAGGTCATAGTCCGTAAGGGAGTGGCCGTTCAGCAGGATGCGCCCTTCCTGAGGATCGTAAAAACGCGGAATCAGATTGACAAAAGTGGTCTTTCCCGCGCCTGACGGCCCCACAACGGCAATGCGCTCCCCCGCCTTAATGGAAAAGGAGAGTTCGTCCAGGGCTGTGGTGCCATCGCTATACGCAAAGCGCACCTTTTCAAAACGCAGTTCCGAAAAGGGCTGCGAAAACTCGCGGCTTCCGCCCTTTTCCACACCAAGCACGGGGTCGTCCAGCAGGCCGAACACCCGCTCGGCTCCGGCCAGGGCGTTCTGGATATTCAAATTGGCGGCGCTCAACTTTTTTACCGGGTCATACATCATAACCAGGGCCGCGACAAAAGAGAAAAAGGCCCCGGGCGTGCTTGTGCCCTCAATGACCTGCATGCCGCCGATCCAGATCACTATCCCGATGCCTACCGCCCCGACAAGCTCCATGACCGAAGAGGAAAACTCCCCGGCCAGCACAGACTTCAAAGACAGGCGCAGCAAGCGCTTATTTTCCTTGTCAAAACGTATGCGCTCCTGCTCTTCCGTGCCAAAGGCCTTGACCACACGAATGCCACTGAGCATCTCTTGCAGCAGGGAGGACACATCGCCCATCTTTTCCTGCCCTTTGCGGCTGAGTTTGCGCATGCGGCGGCCAAAATAGACCACGGGAAAAAAGGCCAGCGGCAAGACCACCAGAGCCCAGAAAGCCAAAGCCGCGTTTTGGTAAATGACCACGCCCATCAGGCTGATCAGCGTGATCACCTGCCGGACGAGCATCACCAGGGCGGGCATGCTGGCGCGAATGAGCGCAACGTCATTGATGATGCGCGACATCAGCATGCCGACTTGCGTGCCCTCATAAAAGCGCAGGGGCAGCATGATGACCTTGCCGTACATTTCATCGCGCAGCACCTCCAGCACCTTGAGGCCGGAATACTGCATCAGATAGTTTTGTAAAAGCCGCGTCACCGCGTTGAGCGCCGTGATAAGCATGAAAGCCAGCGGAATCAGCTTGAGGGCCGCAGCGTTCTTGTTGATGAAGATTTCATCCAGGGCGGGCTTGACCAGCCAGGCAATGCCGGCATCGCACAGCCCTGCGAGAATCATGAACACAACGGCGAAAAAAATGGAGAGCTTGTACGGCAGAAAATACCGCAGACAACGCTTGAACAGCGTAAAACTGTCTGTTTTGCGCATAGCTTCCGTTTGGGGGGATATGGACATAAACCTTCCTGTCAATACTTCGAATTCTGGCATTGCAACAGCATAAGAAGGGCAAAGCCCCCGCAGGGTGACAGCTTTGCCTTTCAAGGGTATAAGCATTTGCCGCATCACCTGCGAAGGAGTTATGTATGACAGAAATCGCCCTGAACCGCCAGAAGCTTCATGAGATGCTCTGCGCAAAGCCTGCCCGGATAAGCCGCGTATGAGCGACAGCGTCCATCTTGTCCGCCTCAATAAGGCCCTGGCCGATGCCGGAGTGTGCTCGCGCCGTAAAGCGGACGAGCTTATACGCGTTGGAGCCGTGCGCGTCAACGGTCTTGTGGCGGATTCCCTGGGCCTGCGCATTGACCCCGTAAAGGACAGCATCGCCCTGCACGGAAAGACCTTGCCCCTGCGCGCGAAAGACGGCGCGGATGGGCCGTGCCGCTATGTCATGCTGCATAAACCCGTTCAGGTTGTCAGCACGGTCAGCGATCCGCAGGGCCGCCCCACCGTACTTGAACTTTTACCTGAAAGCATGAAAAAAAATGCCCGGCTTTATCCTGTAGGGCGTCTGGATTATTTTTCTGAAGGGCTGCTGCTGCTCACCGATGACGGCGAATTGACCAACCGGCTGACCCACCCGCGCCACCATTTGCCGAAAGTCTATGAGGTGCGCTTGCGCGAGAGGCCCGAGCCGCAGATGCTGCAAGCCATGCGGCAAGGTATGACCCTGCGTGAGGGAGAACGCCTGGCCCCGGTTGAGGCCCGCATGCAGGGCGCATGCCTGCTGCTCACTCTGCGCCAGGGGGTTAACCGCCAGATCCGGCGTATGTGCCGGGATCTGGGCCTGACCATTCTCAGCCTGCGCCGTCTCAGCATCGGCCCGCTGCAACTCGGCGATTTACCCAAAGGGACTTGCCGCTTCCTGCTGCCGGAAGAGCTGGACGCGCTGAAACAATCCGTGGGACTTCATTCCAATTCCAGATAAAAATTNNTGCCAGGATGGCACGCCGAAATACGAAGTATTTCGAGAGGCAAGGCGGGGTCACGCCCCCGCCGCTGCCGATACATAAAAATTGCAGGAGGCAATTTCTATGGAAAATCCGAATAAGAGAACAATGCAGAGTTGAAAAAACTTACTCCCCGCGCTTGCGAAAGATGATCCTGGTGGCGGTCTCGTCCGCCAGTTCGCCAAGATCCATCAGCTTTTCAAGAAAGTTCAGCATTTCCAGGCGGCGTTCCTCCTCCGACCAGGCAAAATCCGCTGCAAAAGAGCCGGAAGAAAGGTATTCCTCCAGCTCTGCAAGATAGGCCTGCTGCAAGCTTGCCATGCGTCTTTCTCCTTTGCCCTTTCGGGCTTACGCTTCTTTCCAGTCTTTAAGCCGAAGCTCTATGGAGGCCGCGCCGTTATAGCGGTCGATGCGCGGCGTATAGGCAATGCGAATGCGCCGCCCCTTAAGGCTTTGCGGCATGTCGGCCAGATGACGCCAGGCTTTGGCCGTCAGGGTGAATCCGCTTTTTTCATCTTCCAGATCCAACAGCATGAGTCCGGGCCGCCCGCGCATGGCCTTTACCCGCACAGGGGGCGAGGCAAATACCGGCTCGGCGTTGCCCATGCCAAAGGGCTGCAAAATCTCCAGTTCTTTGAGCAGATCAAAATCCGCTTCAGGAAAGGCCAGTTCAGCGTCTATCATGCATTCCGCCTCTTGGGGCTCCGCGCCCAGGCTGGAGGCGGCAAGGTTATGAAAACGATCCCGAAAGTCCTCCAGCCGCTCAGGCAGCATGCTCAGGCCCGCAGCCATCTTGTGCCCGCCAAAACCGAGCAGCAAATCGGCACAGGCCGTGAAGGCTCCGTGCAGATCAAAGCCGGGAACGCTCCGACCCGAACCCTTGAGAAAGGACTCTGCCGCAGAAAAAACCACACAGGGCCGGTGCAGACTCTCCACCACGCGGGAGGCCACAATGCCGATCACACCGGGGTGCCAGTCGCGGGAATAGAGCACCAGGCCCATGCGCCCGGCTTCAACCTGCTCCTCGGCCTGCATACGGCTTTCCTTGAAAATACGTTCTTCTTCGTCCCGGCGCTCGATGTTCAGGCGGGAAAGCTCTGCGGCATAGTCCGCTGCCTTCCGGCGATCCTCCGTGAGCAGAAGCTCAAGCGCGGCCTTGCTGGAACCGAGCCTGCCAGCCGCATTGATGCGCGGGGCCAGCGTAAACACCACCTGACCCGCGCCTAGAGAGGCCGCTGGTGCAAAATTACAGGCTGTCTTCAAAGCGGCAAGCCCCACACGCCCGGCTTCGGCCACTTTAAGCAAGCCGTTTTTGACAAGAATTCTGTTCTGCCCGTTAAGATCAACCACATCCGCCAGGGTGCCTAGGGCCACCAGATCGAGAAAGGCGCGCATATCCGCCCTGGGCATGCCCCGGCGCTCGAACAGGACGTTGACTGCGGCCATAAGCAAAAAGGCAACGCCAACACCAGCCAGGGCCGCGCAGGGGCACTCCCTGAGGCGGGGGTTGACTATGGCGTGCGCGGGCGGCAGATCCTCTCCGGGCAGGTGGTGATCCGAGACGACTACGGTCATGCCCAGTTCTCTGGCCCTGGTCACGGCTTCTATGTCCGATATGCCGCAATCCACGGTCAGGAGCAGGCTAACGCCCTCTTCCGCCAAGCGGGAAATTCCGGCTTTGTTCAGCCCATAGCCCTCGGACAGGCGATCCGGAATATGGGAGACGGCCCTGAAGCCGTGCCGGGAGAGAAAATCCAGCACCAGGGCCGTGGCCGTGATGCCGTCCACATCATAATCGCCCCAGACGCACAGTTTTTCGCCGCGCAAAAGGCCCTCGGATAGTACCGCTGCCGCCTCTGTCAGGCCCGGCCAGACTTCCAGCGGGGCAAGGCCGCGCAGGGCGGGGTTGAGAAAAGCCCGCATGGCTTCAAGGCTGTGCATACCGCGCTGCCAGAGCAGCCGGGTCAAAAGGGGGGAAAGCTCCAGATGCCCGGCCCAGTCGGAAAAGCCGTCCGGCAGGGGCAAGGCGGTGTCTTGGCGAAATTTCCAGAGCATAATTACCGTACAAGCGCTACAAAGGTTTCGGCATCGGCATTGACAAGGCTGCGGGCTACAACAGCCCCAAGAGCAGCGGCATCGCATCCTTCCGGCAGAAGCGAAAGCGCATTCTCCCGCAGCGCTCCCTGCTCGTCAAGGCCGCAGTGGGCAATGCGGTTGGCTGCGGCCAGCAGACGGGTCTCCGCCCCAAAGGCGGGTGCCAGATGCGGCGCATGGTGCCAGTTAATCGGGTCGGTCAAAAGCAAGGGCAGCTTCCAGTAGTGCAGCACCTGGGCCCCGATAAGGGCGTGGTCCATGCCCCAGTAAATATCTTCAGCCTCAAAGTATTGCAGACTGCTTATCTGCCGCAGTTCCTCCACAGCCTCCCAAAGGGCAGGGCGACCGGCGGCAAAAAAGACCTTGCCTATGTCATGCAGCAGCCCGGCGGCATAGGCCTCATCCGGGGCCATGAGCAGAGACTTTTCCCGCGCTGCGGTAAAAGCGCCAAGCTC
Organism: Desulfovibrionaceae bacterium UBA930; assembly: GCA_002293605.1. Taxonomy (GTDB): domain Bacteria; phylum Desulfobacterota; class Desulfovibrionia; order Desulfovibrionales; family Desulfovibrionaceae; genus Frigididesulfovibrio. The sequence goes on along the minus strand of DBDO01000179.1, from coordinate 1,797 downwards.
TGCCGCCAGGGCCTTGGCAACAGCTGCTGTTTTGAGTTGATGCCGCCACAGGGCCACGGCATCAAAACTTTTGGGAAGCTTGACCCCTTTGATGACAGAAACCGCCCCCATCATAATCACCAGGGTGCGCACCTCGCGAAAGCCCAGTATGCTGACAGCCCGGCGCAGGGAGGTTACCGAGGCTTCCAGAGCATAGACCGCCGAATTGGCAATGGCAAGCACGCGCGAGGCCAGCTTCTGGCTGCGCTCGATAAGCGCGGTCAGATCATCCACGGATGCGGTCGAGCGCTCTCTGGTCGCGGCAAAGAGCATGGGCAAAAGAAGGGGTTCATAGGGCAGCGCCGGGGGATTTTCCGCAAGTTCCCTGAGAAAAATGCGGGCTTCCTCTAACTTTTCCACGGGCATTTTTTCCATGGGCTGCATGGCTACTGTTCCTTGCTTTGGTGAAGGGCCGGGGCCGCGTCCTCCTGTTCGGTCTTTTNNTCGGGGGGGCTTCGCCCTGCCTTGCTCCTCCAGCGGCCCGGGCGGCCATTGCGGCTTTAATCTTGAGCAAGGCAGCGGCCACTTTTGCCTTTTCCGCCTCAGGCACCATCTGTTTTGTCACCAGCCACTGCAAAAATTTCACAGCCGGTTCGAGCGTGGGGTTGATCTCAAGGCATTGCAGCAGATACTCAAGGGCCTTGTCCAGGCGTTTTGCGTCCAGGTAGGCACGGGCTGTATTATACAGCAGATGCTCATCATGCGGACAAAGCTCCAAGGCCCGCTCATAGTAAGTCACAGACTGATCGATCAGCTTGTTTTTGCGCAGCTTGATGCCAAACTCGTTGAACAGGTGCTTGTGCTCCTCTTCAAAAGCCGCTTCCAGCTTGACCAGGCGCTCGAAAATATTATCGGCCTTGTCGGCCTCGCCCCGCTCCAGGTAGGTAATACCCAGACCAAAGTTGGCGCGCACGTTTTCATCGTCCACCTTGAGCGCCGAGCCGTATTCCATTTCCGCGCTGTACAGCTCACCCCGCTCCCGATATCTATCTCCCCTGGCGATGTTTTTGCTCATCTCCCGCATTTTGGGGTAGACGGTGGTAATGTACATCTCGGGTTCAGGGGCGAAGGAAGAAAAAAACTGCTCTTTGGAAAGTTTTTTCTTGGGACCGGAAGGAACATAGTTGGTATTCAACGGCTGCACTTCCAGGTAGCCATCATCCATCTCCGTGCAGAACCAGAAGGTCTTTTGGATCGTCTTGCGCGTGGTGGAGCCGGTGCCCACCTTGCGCACCTCCTGAGAGGAAAACACCCCGTTGATTTTCTCCCGTTTGCCCTGCTCGGCGTTCACATTCTGGCTCATATCCTGATCCCTTCGCGCATATTAGCAAGAGCTGCGCGGACCGCATCGACCGGGGAATCCGCCCTGGTGACGGGCCGCCCCATAACGATAAAGTCGGCACCCTCCCGCACGGCCTGGGCCGGGCTGCACACCCTGGCCTGATCATCCGCGCCGCCTGCGCCTGTGAAGCGAATGCCAGGCGTAAGACACAGAAAATCGCGTCCGCAGCGCTCTTTTACGGCGCGCACTTCAAAACCGGAACACACAATGCCATCAAGGCCGCAGTCCTGCGCCAGGATGGCGCGCTGCAACACCTGGGCCTGTATGGAGGCGGGGTCCGCCCCCTCGCTGGTGAGCACGCTCACGCCCATGAGCAAGGGAAGACTCCCCCCCTGCTCCTCTATCCGGGACAGGGCCTGGGCGCGTCCCGCAACAGCGGCCCGGCACATGGCCTCGCCCCCGGCAAGGTGCAGGGT
>DBDO01000013.1 GCA_002293605.1 Desulfovibrionaceae bacterium UBA930 | reverse complement strand
GACCAGGCATTGGGGAAGATGATGATAAGGCCGCTGCAGACGAGCCTGTTGATCTCTTCGAGCACGGCTTCGGGCGAGGCCCAGAATTCGTAAGCCCCCGCTATGACGGCGTAGTCGAAGGAGCAATCGTCAAAGGGAAGGTGCTCCGGGGATGAGAGCACAAATTCGGCCCGGCTTCCCATGCGGGCTTTGGCCTGATTCAGAAAGTCCGGGTCATGATCCTGCCCGGTGATATCAAAACCGGCTTCCCACAATTTTTCAATGAAATCGGCGCTGCCCGCTTCCATGACCAGCATGCTGCTTGAGCGTCTGGGCCAGCCTGCGAGCAGGGCGCTTAAAAGCGCGCCGCAACGACTCAGGGCCAGGCTTCCGGCTTCGCTTTCCGGCCAGGATTGATATCGGGCGCTCTTCATATGCGGGGCAGGGGCGCGGCCTTTGCGGGCGCGTTGTTACTTTTGGGGTTTTGCTCGCGCAGGGCTTGGCTTAAGGGACCGGCCAGAGGTATGCGCAAGGCGGCTTCCTGCCAGGTTCCCTGGCTGAGGGTATAGTACAGGAGCGCGTCCAGGTCTTTGTCCACCAAAAGGAGGCGGGCTTCAACGCGGCCATCCATGAGCGGGGCCAGAGCCTTGCAAAGGGCGTGGCACAGGCTTTCAGAATGCTCGTGAAACACGCACTGCGCGCGCATGGTATCGCCCATTTCCTCAAAATGGATAAATTCGCCGCCTTTTCGCTCAAGGATGGCCGTCATGGAAATTTTTAACGCGCCTTCCGTTTCAAGCAGCTCATGGTATGTCAGGTCCAGGCTGTACACGCACTGGACGAACAGCTCCGCAGCATAGTGCGCCATACGCCCTCCTGAAAGCAAGATCCTTTGCAGGCAGAGGATACACGAAAGCCGGGCTCTTGTCGAAGGGCGGACGGCCTGTGCAGAGAACGGGAGGGGCGGGCGAAAAGCTGCTTGCCCGGCCAAAGGACTTGGCGTACCCTTGCCCCCGGCAGCGTCAAAGAGCCTTCGTGCAATCTGCGCTGCGCAAGGAGACAGCCTGAATGATAGAAAAAAAAGATGACGCTTCCTCAAAAAACACTGCGGGCCAGAGCGAAACAGCGGGTTTGACCAAGCTTGGCGCGCATGCGCCCTATAGTTTTGACGGGCCTGAAGGCGCGATGCTTGAGGCCTTTCCCAACCGTTATCCGGACCGCGATTATGTGATCAGCTTCGAGCACCCGGAATTCACCAGCCTCTGCCCCATGACCGGGCAGCCGGATTTCGGGACGATCCGCGTACAGTACGTTCCCGGCGAGCGCTGTGTGGAATCCAAATCCTTCAAGCTCTATATGGGGGCCTTTCGCAATCACGGCTCTTTTATGGAAAGTCTGACCAACAAAATCGCGGATGATCTCGCGGCCCTGCTTGGCCCGAGGCGCATGACGGTTGAGGGCTTGTTCAATGTGCGGGGCGGCACGCGCATCAGCATACGCGTTGAGTATCTCGCCCCTGAGCTGGATGAGGAGCGGAAAAAGGCGCTCTTGCGCTTATGGTGAAATTTAGAACTTGACTTTCATTCTCAGGATGGGCATAGTTGCTCCAGCACACTATGATCTTTGCACCCAGAGCTTCCGACAGGAGAGTGTTCATGAAGAGCCGGGTCGGCACAATGGCCTGCGGCGCGCCGCTTTCAGAAATGCCCTGCGGTTGCAGGCTGGAAGTGGCGGATTTGTCGGGCAGTCCTGCCTCGCGTGCAAGGCTGTATGCCCTGGGCATACTCCCCGGCGCGGAGCTGGAGCGTTGCCAGACCTGCGATGGCAAGGGGAGCGTATGCGTGCGCGTGCGGCAGAGTTCTCTCGTTCTTGGGGGAAATCTTGCGGAATCCATTGTCTGCCGGGCTCTTGAGGAAAGAGAGCGCCTCCCCGTAAATTCGGAGCAAAGGCGGGTATCATGAGCGAGGGAATGCTTGTAGGGGCCATTGTGCTCGCAGCCGCCCTTTTCGCCCTTTACCGCCTCTTTGTGCGGCCAAAGTGCGCGTGCGGCTGTGATTGCGCTGCGGTCAGAGGGGCGGGCAAGGATGGGCCGTGCTCCTGCGGAAAAAGATAGGAACACCAGACTTGAAGGAGAGCGTATAATGGCAAATACCGTATCCTTGCGAACCCTGGAAAAAGGTCAGAAGGCCGTTATCTCGGCCATTACCGCCGAGGGGGAAATGGGCCGCCGCATTCGCGACATGGGCCTTGTGCCCGGCGTTGAAGTGCAGGTTGTGGGGCGCGCCCCACTGGAAGACCCCGTGGCTTTGCGCCTTATGGGCTTTACGCTTACCCTGCGCAATAAGGAAGCGGATTTTATAGCGGTGAGCGGCTGAGAGGCCGCCGCGCATATTTTTTTATTTTTCCATTGAAATTGATTATCTCCGTCACTTAGGTCGCGCCAAAGGCGACCCCTTCCCCATTGTCTTCAGCCGTAACAAGGAGCATACATGGCTGCCGCACAGACTGTCATCGCTATCGCCGGCAATCCCAATTCCGGCAAGACCACGGCCTTTAACCGCTACACCGGTTCTCGCCAGCATGTGGGCAACTACCCCGGCGTTACTGTTGAAAAAAAGGAAGGCACGGCCACGGTGGACGGGCGAACCGCCACCCTGGTGGATTTACCGGGAACCTACTCCCTGACGGCCTATTCCCTTGAGGAAGTAGTGGCCCGCAGGGCCCTTGCCGAAGACCGGCCGGGCGCGGTGCTCGATGTTGTGAACGCCGCCGTGCTGGAGCGCAACCTCTACCTGACCGTGCAGATTCTGGAAATGGGCATACCCGTGGTGGTGGCCCTGAACATGATGGATGAGGCCAGGGCCCAGGGCATTGCCATTGACGTAAAGCGTCTTGAAGAGCTCACCGGAGTGAAGGCCGTTCCCACGGTGGCCCGCAGCGGAGAGGGACTGGAAGAGGCCTTGCGCGCGGCCCTGGCCCTTGCCGACCTCTGCCAGGGGAGAAGCGCGCCTTTGGAGATTTCTTATGGTCCGGACATTGACGGGGCCGTGAAGGAAATGCTGCCGCTGATTGAAAAGGCAGGGCTTCTGCAAGAGCGCTTTCCCGCCCGCTGGGTGGCCCTGAAATACCTGGAGCGCGATGAAGACGTTATCGCGCAGGGCAGGGCGGCCGCGCAGGATGTGAGCGACACGCTGCTCGGCATGGCCGACAGGGTGGCCGCGCATGTGAAAACCACCCTGAATACTTATCCCGAAGCCCTGATTGCCGACTACCGCTACGGCTATATCGCCTCCATACTCCGGCAGGGCGTGGTCAGGGGCGCGGAAGAGCAAAAAAACCGCATCGCCTATTCCGACAAGGCTGACAGAATTCTGACCAACCGCGTTTTCGGCCCCTTGATCATGTTGGGCGTTTTGTACCTCATGTATTTTTTGACTATCGAAATCGGCGATTATCCCCTGGGCCTGGTGGAAGAGTTTTTCGGCTGGCTGGACGGGACCGTGGGCGGACTCATGCAGGAAGGGCTGCTCAAATCGCTGATCACAGCCGGGGTCATCGGCGGCATTGGCGGCGTGCTCGGTTTTGTGCCCCTGATTCTGATCATGTTTCTGCTTATCGCCATACTTGAAGATTCCGGCTACATGGCCCGGGTCGCCTACATGATGGACCGGGTCTTTCGCGTTTTCGGCCTGCATGGGGCCTCGGTCATGCCCTTTATCGTGTCCGGCGGCATTGCGGGCGGCTGCGCCGTGCCCGGCGTTATGAG
>DBDO01000044.1:341-8222 GCA_002293605.1 Desulfovibrionaceae bacterium UBA930 | reverse complement strand
GCGGACTGAGCACCTACCCCGGCACAGCCGAGGGCGGGGCCTTTCTGGTGCGCAATTTTGCGGACGCGCTCAACTTTCCCCTTGGCGGCATTCTTGTGCTGCAAGGTTCGGCCCCGCGCTGGTCCTTCCTGCTCGATTTTGCCGCAGGCGCTGTGGCCGGGGACGGCACAGGCAACGGCATGTTCGCCCGCACGGCGCGCCGCTACGGAAGGCCTACGATTTTGCGCCAGCCTGTGGCTTTTGCCTCCTTAAGGCAGGGCGGGCGGGTTCGTATTGTGGCCAGCGCAGATCATGCGCCGCAAGTTTATCCTTTGCCTGAAAAGGATAGCTCTTCCCTCCTGTCTTCTGAAGCGGCATGGGCAGCGCATGTTCGGGGAGCCGCCTTTCCTTATGCTGCGGCAGGGGGAGGACGGCGTGCGCCGCAGTGGCTGCCTTCCGGGGATCTGGCAGAAATGGCCCGCGAACTGGCACCCAAAGTGGTTTCCCTGACCCTGCCGGATTCAGACGATGTGAATTTCAGAGCTGAAAACTGCCGCACTTTTCATGATATTCTTTCTTACTGCCACGTGAATGCCGTGCGCGAGATGCTGCGCGCGGGAACTGCGCGCAAGAGCCTTGGAGCGCCCGCCAAGCAGCTGGTGTGCGATGTGCCCAAGCAGTTTTGGGTCATTAATCTGGATGACGGCTTTTCCGAAGCGGTTCCCGGCCCTGTGGTGCGACTTGAGCAGATAGCCTCCCTGCCCATGCGGGCTCTGTGGGAAGGCTTTACGGACAAGGCCTGGGAAGGGCCGCCGCAACTTGACGCCAAGGGCTTTTTATCCGTGCTTTTCGAGGCCTCGGCCAACCCGGATCTGGACCCGGCCTCGCAATCCACGCAGTACACGGAGAAGAATATCTTTCTTATTGCGCGCCGGTTTTGCAGCATGCGCTGCCGCTTTGGCTTTCACTTTCTGTCCCTGGATTGCCTGCTCGGCGAACGGGAGCGCGAGCGCTTCATCATCTTTCAGTTCAAGGGCGGCGCGGCGAATCTGGCCCGCCGCATCCGGCGGGTCCACTTTGTGGCCGAGTTGTTGGCCCAGTTCGATTTTGCTGCGGAGATCATCGGCGATACCCTGACCGCGAGGCTTGAAGCGGGGGAAGAGAAGGATTTTGTGAGCGCCCTGCGGGTGCTCGGTTATATTACCATGCATACCAGACAGTTGGATATGATTATGGGCGATGAGCGGGAATTGGCGCTTCGCCGTCTGCGCATGCTGGAAGATATGCTTGCCCTGGCGGCACGTCCTTAGAGCCTGTTAGCACAAAGGCCCTTTTGTTCTCTGGCTGCGTCAAAAAAGTTTTTCATTCCAGTCAAGTACCGTAAGAGTACGCTCCTTCCATAAAAAGCCTTTTTTCCTTGCCAGAGAACAAAATTGCTCTTTGTGCTAACAGACTCTGGGGGGCTTAAAAAAGAATGGTCGTCATAAGATCCGCGCACAGCACCCTGTCCTCGCGCAGGGTGTGCATATAACTCATAATATTTTCTTTTGTAGTCACATGCTTATAGGGGCTGGACAGATAGCCCTGCCTTTCGTTGTGAAAGGCGTCCAGGCCACGGGCAAAGAGCTCGTGGGGAAGATCCGGGCCTGCCGCGCGGCCCGGCAATACCGCTGTCACTTGTTCTTCGGACAGGTAGACTGGAGAGATGCGTCTGCCCCTATGGTCGCAAATAAAGCAGCGCACGCAGTACCAGGGCAGGGCCTGTGCGAAGTTGCACAGCGCCGGGGCCTCCCGCAGGGCGTTTTCCTCCATGGGAATCATGGGACGCAGCTTTTCCACCGCGCTCTCCATTTCCGTGCGTATGGCGTTCCGGTGTTTGATATTCCAGCTTTCCCTGGTATTTTCAATAAAAACAATGTCAGAAAGTAAATCCCTGTTGGCGTAGTCTGTTGCAAGGTCCGGTCTGGCCTGTGAAAAGAGAAAACCCTGCAAATAGCACCATCCGGTCTTTATGCAGCGCTCAAGCTGAAAGGCCGTTTCCACGCCTTCAAAGAGCAAATCAAAGCCTGATATGGTGCCAAAGGCGCTCATAGCGCTGCAAATTTCGTAAAAGGAGCGGTGTGTGTCTGTTTTACGGACAATGGAATGGTCCATTTTGATGATGTCCGGCGTGACATAGGCAATGCGCTCCACACTGCTGGCTCCTTTGCCGAAATCGTCAATGGCGAGCATGCAACCGGCCTCGCGGTAACCGGCAAGTATTCCCCTGAAAAGGTCTTTGTCGCCAAGCGCTTCTTCTTCCGTCACTTCAATGACGATATTTTGCGGGTCAATCTTGTAGCGTTCCAACATGGCCAGAATGGATTGTTTGCCGCGGTGTTCTTTATCGGCGTAGATCCATGAAGGCTTCAGATTGATGAAGAGCTTGGCGGTGCTGCCGGATGCGGCGTAAGCTGCCAGGGCGCGTTCGCGCACATGCTTGTCGAGGATGAGCTTGTCCTCATCAGATACCGAGGGGTCTTCAAAGTAGGGCCCCAGGCTGCGCACGCGACCGTCACGCTCCTCCCGGGCCAACACTTCGTAGGCGAATACCTCACAATCTGAGCTTTTTATGATAGGCTGAAAAAAAGGAACGACAGTCTTTAAATCAGGGGCTGCTGGCATAAGTATTCCTTTAAGAAATTCATCATATTCCAAGATATTCTTTTACAAAAGGTACATAGAGGCGATCCTGCTGAAAAATATGTGACATCCACCATTCATTTAAAAACTCCAAGTACATATTGGGGTTTTGCAGGCGAATACTTTGACTGGCTATGGAAAAAGATTTTTTTATTAAATGAATGTGCATTTCCTGATGTGCTTTGGCATCATGTTCAGGAAAGCCTGAGGCAAGAAAGAGTTCTTCTTCTGTTGAAAAGTGGATTTTTGTGTAGCAATCCATCATCGTAAATATTGTATTAAGATAAAACTCTGTTTTTATACCCCGTTGTATAGCAAATTCAAATGAATTGATAATGCTGATTATGCCCCTGTGCTGCTCGTCAAGAATGGGTATACCTGTTATACATGATTCGTTCCAGGAAATGAGCACATGGTTTTTCATAAAAACTCTCCTTAATGTCCCGAATATTCCAGCACATGATTCAGGCCGCGCGTGGCGGAAGAGAAAACGCCGTCTTCTTCGCCATGCCTTTGAAAGACATGTCTTGTGAGTGTCCAGGCTTCCAGATCAAGATAATCGAGCTTTCCTTGCCCGTTCGGCGGCAGGGCGCATTGCAGGGCCTCCAGCACTTCATCCACGGGAAAGAAGATACCTTCCCAGTCTATACACAAAATATCCCCTTCCAGCAAGAGCCAGGGAGATGAGCCCAGAGCCGTCTCGCCCGCCTTCTGCACGATGGACAGCACGCTGTTATCTGCCGGAAAAAAGGCGGCATAGACCTTGGCAATACTGTGCGTCATTGCCTTGCCGCCTTACAGCGCCCCGTGTTTTGGGCCCATTGCAGCCCCTCGCAATCTCCGAGTCCACAGGCTTTTATAAAATCGCGGCACATGGCCTCTTCCTCCTCCAGCACCAGATAGGCCGAAGCCCTGTGCATATAATAGACGGCGTTACGCGAAGAAAGCGCAATGGCCCTGCCAAAGGCTTCCGCTGCCAGAGCGGGCAGGCGCTGGCGCAGCAGGGCGGCCCCTTTAACATCATGCCCGCGCGCAAAATCAGGCCTTTGGGCCAGGGCGCGCTCAACGTATTCCAGGGCCAGAACGGGCCTGTCCATACGCAAACGGATTTCGGCCAGGGCCGTAAGCACCAGCGGATTGTCCGGGGCCAGTTTTTCGGCCTCGGCAAGCTGCGCTCCAAGCGCTTCCGGGGCAGACTCATTAAGGCGGTATTGCGGCAGTGTCTCCATGTAGAGGTCAAGGGCGGCCAGTTCATTGATAATGTTTTGCAGGCGATGGGCCTCCTCCTGCCCGCCATCGGCAAGCGGATTCAAAGGGAGCAGGCGCGCGGAAAGGGCGTCATAGCGGCCAAGCAGTGTTTTTTGAATCGCCAGAACCTGGACGTAAAGCTCCAGCAGGTCCTGCCGGGAAAGGGCTTCTAGCAGGGCTTTACGCAGATTGGCCGGAGGCTGGAGGGAGAGCTTCACAACAGCCTGCTGATGCGGGGGAAAACCCTCCGCGCCCAGGGCTTCCAGACGGGTGGAAAAGGCCATGCGGATTATGCCGTCCAGCAGCGGAGCGGCGTCAGCATTGATAAAACGCAGTTCAGGGCTTTTGGCCAGAATTCGTGCGGCCTGCTCCCATGCGGCAAGTTCGGCGGCCAGTTTTGCGGCGCGTTCGGCCATGTCTCTTCTGACAAGGCTGCGAAAGGGTCTGCGCGCGGCTGTGTGCGCCTCCTTTTGCGCCATGCCCGTGTCTGCCGCCGGGGCGCACAACACCGGCGGGGAGTACAGGGGCAGAAGGCAAAGGCCGAGAAGGGCAAGCCATGAAAGACGCACAAAAGTCCTTTTGAAAAGGTTGCGGATTCTTCCGGCGGCATTGCCTGGCAAAAGCTGGGCGCTGACAGCTTGCGGATTTGCTCTATTCATGGCAGTTGAGGCGGCGGCATAAGAGGGTGCGAACTCAAGGAAAGCCTTTACCGGGAGAAGCGGGCCCGAGGATAAAATCTTCAAAAGCGAAAGGAGAGCCTTGCCACGACCACTGGTTTACTGCTACACTATTTTCCGTGCGAGATAAAGTTCGTCAAAGGGGCGCAGTATTTCCGGGCGAATTTGCAAGGCGCGCGCCACATGCGATCGGAAAAAATTTGTGGAGTTTGAAAATAGAAATGGGAATGTTTATTTCATACCGTACGCTATGTGATAAAATTTTTTCCGTTTAAATAGAGACTTCTCAATAATTAGGGTTGACATCAGGCTTGTGTTTTGTAAAAGCATAGGGCTGAAGTTTATAAAAGTACAGTCGCATCCCGCGTCTGTAAAACACATAATATTGCCACGGAGAATGCGATGACGAAAGCTGAACTTGTACAAAAGATCCATGCGAAATCCGGTCTGGCCACGAAAACCCAGGCGGAAGCCGCTCTGGACGCTCTGGTGGAAACCCTGACTGACGCCATGAAGGAGGGCGATTCCGTTACCTTTACGGGTTTCGGCAGCTTCAAGGTGACGCAGCGCGCCGCGCGCAAGGGGCGCAATCCTCGCACCGGCAAGGAAATCAACATCCCCGCCGGAAAAGCCGTTAAGTTCACTCCGGGTAAAGCCTTGAAAGAATCCGTGAAGTAACGACACGTTGGCATGATATTTTATGTGAAAGCGCCCCTCCTGCGAGGGGCGCTTTCGTATTTTTAAAGTTCTGTCTCAAAGTGCTTTGGCCATGCACTCAAGCGCTTTTTCCATAAGCGCCTCATCGGCCTGCATACCCATATGCCCGAGCCGAAACACCTTGCCCGCCATCGGGCCGAAGCTTCCTGCCGCGACAAAGCCAAATTCCCGCAGCCGCGTTTGCCACGCGGGCCAGGACCAGCCTTTGGGTACCAGGGCCGCTGTCACTGTGGGCGAGCAGACCGCCTCTGGCGCGGGGAAAAGGCTGATGCCGAGTTTTTCCAGGCCGCTTCGACATTGCCGGGCCACGCGTTCGTGTCTGGCAAAGGCCTTTTTCAGCCCTTCCTCAAGCAGCATGTCCACTGCGGCCTTCAGCGCCGCCACACCGTGCCAGTAAGGCGTATAGGGGCAGCGACCGTCTTTTTGCACATCACGAAAGGGAAGTATGGAATCATAGCCCTGGTATGCGGCCCACTCCATATATTCCCAGGCGCTCTGGCCGACCCCGATCATACTGAGGGAAGGCGGGGCGGAAAGGCATTTTTGCGATCCCGCCAGAAGCAGGTCAATATTCCAGGCATCGGCCTGTACAGGAGCACCGCCCAGGCTGGCCACGGCATCCACATACAAGAGGGGGATGCCTAGCGCTTTTTTTACAGCCCCGAGTTCAGCCAGCGGGTTGAGCGTGCCGGAAGGGGTTTCACAATGTACGGCAGTGAGCATCACAGGGCGGATGCGTCTTGCCGCCTCTTCCACACGCTGCAAGGCAGCTGCGTCAATGGTGCTGTTATAGGGTAAAGAGAGCTTTTCCACACGGCACCCGATAGAGGCGGCCATGTCGGCGATGCCGTCTCCAAACACCCCGGTGCTAATGCTCAAAACCCTATCCCCGGCCTTAAGGCAGCTCTTGAGCGCGCCCCAGAGGGCGAGCATGCCTTCTCCTGTCATCAGCACAATGCTGTTTTCCGTGCCCATGAGTTTGGCCAGGCTTTTGCCCGTTTCGGCATAAAGTTCAAGAAAGGCAGGATCCACCTGCCCGGAGCCGTAATCACGGCCCAAGGCGGCAAGCACATCCGGGTGTATGGTGGTAGGGCCGGGAAGCATGGGAATAGGCGCATAAGGCATAAATGCAGTCTCCAAGAGGTAATAAGGCCGCACAGGGCGAACGCCGGGGCGTCCGCTCTGTGCGGTTCAGAGTTGTAAAGGGAAGAAGAATGGCCTGGATCCGGGCATAGCCTATCGCAAGACTTCCTCCGGCAGCACGCCAGGATTGGCAGCCCGCCAGCGGCTCAAGGCATCGCGTATGGGCGTGTCCGGCACGATAAGGGCAAAGCCCAGGTCCGGCTCCTCCGGCTTTTCGGTAATAGAGCAGGGGTCGATCACAGTGTGCATGACTTCCAGTATCCATTGCAGCAACTGGGTCACGGGCGCTTCGGCAAGGGTGGCTAAAAGCGCACGCGCGCCTTCGGCCTCGGGCGGAAAGGGCGTTTCCCAGATGCGCCGGGCCATGTCCACCAGATCAAGGGCGGGGGAGGCCAGTTCATCAACCAGTTCTTCCAGAAGGTCCAGTTTGCAGTTGTCCAGTTCCTGCATGGCCTGCTTCATGCCCGGCACCGCTTCTTTGAGCAGGGTGTCCAGATCGTAACAGATAAGGCTGGCAGCCTCTTTACCGCCGTAAAGGGGATCTTCCTCAAGCTCCTCGCTGATAACGCGGGCGGGCATAGGCCGGATCAAAAGACCGGCGGCAAGGCTGTGCGACAGTGGGCTGACGGCCTCGGCCAGAGCCTGATAAAATGGGGGAACCTGGGTCATGGCAGGCATCCTTTATAGTGTAACACTGCTTTATTTTTTGAAAATATAGGAATGCTTCGCCGCAAGCCCGGCAGTGCGCGAGGCCAGGCGGGAGGCAAGGGAATCAATATCTTCGGGAGTCAGAATGCCCGACTCGTGCGCTAGATAGTTACTGAGCACGTTCGAGCGTTCCGAGTAAACCCAGATGACGCTGTATACGGAACCCACAGCCTGCCGGGAGGGAAACTCCGGCGCAGTGCTGATAAGGACTTGCAGCTTGGGCACATCCGCATCGTTCAGAACCAGCAGGGTGCCGGTATTAAACTGTTCCCTGAGCAGCATGACCAGTTTTGCGCCCAGACTGTCATTGCCTTCATGCTCCACGGTAATGGGCGTGGCTCCGGCCTTCATGGCCGCTCTGATTTCGGCAAGTTTGGCGCTGTTTTCGTTCGCAGCGGCATTGTCCTCAGAGGCGGCAGGTGCGCGGACAGGCGTCTGCGCAGCTTTGGGGGCTTGGGCAGCCAGCGCGGGTGCAGCCCAGAGCGCAGCCAGCGCGAACAGGCAAAAAATAAGCTGCATGGAGCGAACAAAGCGAACAAAAAGAGTGGGGGGCATAAGGATTCTCCATGTTTATTCATACTTGGGGCTCCGCCCCAAAGCCCGCAAGGGCCTGAAGCCCTTGACCCCTTCACCTAAAAGCGGCAAAGCCGCTTTTAGGAAAATTGCGGGTGCAGGGGACCACGCCCCCTGCCTGTGGGGTTTGGGGAGGCAGAGCCTCCCCAGAAAG
>DBDO01000044.1:0-332 GCA_002293605.1 Desulfovibrionaceae bacterium UBA930 | reverse complement strand
CGCGCACGTCAGCGGGAATGCGCAAGGCCTCGGCCAGGGCTTCCAGGTAGCTGCGTTCCATAAAATGGTCTGGCACGATGACGGCGCAGCTTAAAGTATACAGTTCCAGCGCCTCTTCCGGGGTATTGACCCCCTGGGCGACCCGGGCCGGGTCAAGCGGCTCGTCCATGGCCCGGCGCACCAGTTCTTCCGCCTCCGGGCCGAGGTTCAAGCTTTGCAGCTTGTCATTGATGGCCCGCTGTTCGTCCTCGTCAATATGGCCATCGCTTTTGGCGGCAAAGACCATGGCCCGGATCAGCCGCGCGGCCCGCTCGTCAGGCGGGGAGGCTTGC
>DBDO01000144.1 GCA_002293605.1 Desulfovibrionaceae bacterium UBA930 | reverse complement strand
TGATGGTGGAGGCGGCGGGAATCGAACCCGCGTCCGAGAAGCGTCTGCCGCGACATCTACGGGCGTAGACTCAGTTTATGTTCTTACCGCAAGCTTGGCCCTGGGTCCCGGCGTTTTGCGGCCAGCCCGCCTGAATGTCTCGTACCCGTTGCGGCGGACGCCATTGGGTACCAGCCTGATAAAGGTGTCCGGAATGCGCGCTTATCAGGCGTCCACACACATTCCGGCGCTGCTTAATTAAGCAGCGTAAGCGTATTCGTAATCGTTGCCAATTACTTTTGTTGCCGCTTTTTACGAGGCCAGCGGCGCCTCGGCCCGCAATCAACGGTGTTCACATCCCCGTCGAAACCAGTGCGCCCCCATGTGTGAGCTTTATATGTGAAAAACTCGGAGGCCTTTGCGGCACGCTTACAGCCGCGAAGCTGTTTTTTATGCCACGCTTCCGTTCACCTGTCCAGTGGCATAAAAATCTGACACTTGCAAAATAAGCACGAAAGGGCATAAGGCAAGGGCGGGTGCGCATGCTTTTTTCATATCTTTGGAAAAGGCTTGACAAAAAGAGCAAATTTTCGTGTATACTTGCCTATGGATATTAGTATTTCTATTATCTGAAAAACTTTTGAGGAGAAATATATGTTGCGTAAACTCGCTAAGGCCGTTGGCGCTGCGCTGCTGGCGCTCGGCCTGATCTTTGTGCCGGGCTGCTCGGATGCCGACAAGGCCGCTGTGGAAAAGAAAGTGGAAGAGCAAAAGAACGCGCTTGGCAACAAGGTGAACGAAAAGATGAATGAAGTGCAGGAAAAGTCTTCCGCTGCGACCAAGAAGGTTGGCGACTTCATTGAAGATCAGAAAAATCAGCTCGGCCAAAAGAAGGAAGAGCTGGGCAATGCTCTGAAGGAAGGTAAAGACGCGGCGGGCCAGGCCATACAAAAGGGCAAGGATGCCGTGGATTCCACTGTCAAACAGAGCGGAGAGGGCCTGAACCGGCAGCTCGACAAGGCCGGGGACGCTATTGGCGAAGGCATGAACAAGGCGGCGGAAAAGGTGGAGCAGGGCATGCAGAAGCTGCAAGGCGCTACCGGGATGGAACCAAAGCCCGCGCCTGTGCCGAGCGCTCCCAAATAAAATAAACATAGCTGTACTATCCCTTACACCTTATGCAATGGCCTGTATCGCCGCTTCGCGCCTGGCGAGACAGGCCATTGCCATATTCATGGAAAGCTCTTTTCTCCAGCATGCTGGACCGCCCTTTCCCGCTCTGCTACTATTCGCCTCTCTGTGAAAACATTTTAGCAGGAGGAGCCCCATGAAGCGCATCCTTTGCCTGTGCGCGCGAAAGGCGCGCGCCATCATTCCCGCTCTGTTACTCTGCCTTATGCCCCTTGCCCCGTGCAAAGCCCAGGCCGCAAGCCCGGCCCCCACAGTGCGTGAAATCTGGAAAGCCGGGGGCACAAGCATTGCCATCATTCAGGATGCGCCGGGGGCCATGCCTCTTGAGCTGTTCAAGGGTCCGGCTTCAGTGGAGCAAAAAAAGCCTTATTTCCCTGAGGGCAAAGCTGAGGCGGGCATCAATGTCTTTGTGCTGCGCGCGGGCGGCACGCTTGCGCTCTTTGACAGCGGCAACGGTCAAAGGCAGGGCGCGCCCGGCAGACTGCTGGAGCTGCTCCCCGCACTTGGCGCAAGCCCGGAGGCTGTGGACCTGGTGCTGCTCACCCATATGCATACAGACCATGTGGGCGGACTGCTGAAGGACGGCAAGCGGGCCTTTCCCAAGGCCAAAATCATGGCCTCAAAGCCCGAGCTCGCATACTGGCTCGAACTGGCGGAGAAAGAACCCTCCAACGCCAACGCGGCCCTGGTCAAAACTATTGTTGCGGCTTACGGCAAGGACTTTCTGCCGCCCTTTGCCTATGGCGATAGTCCCTTGCCGGGGCTTTCCTCCCTAAATGCGGCAGGCCATACGCCGGGGCATAGTGCCTTTCTGCTGGAGGCCGAGGGCAAAAGCCTGCTGATTGGCGGCGATCTGGTGCATGCCGCTTCCTTGCAGTTTCCCCTGCCGGACGAGTGCGCCGTCTATGATATGGATATGCCCGCAGCCATTGCTGCCCGCAAACGCCTGCTGGATATGGCGGCGGGAAAAAAGCTGCCTGTAGTGGGCATGCATATGCCCTTTCCGGGCATAGGCACTGTGCATAAGGCAGGGCAGGGCTACAGGCTGGAGAAGATACAATAAGAGAAATTTCTTGGCTTTCCCCCAAAGACGGGGGCAGGCATAAAACAACAGCCCTGCAAGTGCTGAGTCTTGCAGGGCTGTTTTGATTTTTTTGGAGCGGGAGACGGGATTTGAACCCGCGACTTCAACCTTGGCAAGGTTGCACTCTACCACTGAGTTACTCCCGCGCTCCGCCGCGAACGGCGAAGATTTCTTTACGCAAGTTGCGGGTAAAAGGCAAGCCTTCTGATGGAAAAAAGCGTGGAAAGTCTCACAAGCAGGGACCGCGTCATTCTGCCTTAGCCTTGGGCCCGCACCCAGGCCAGGGCTTCTTTAAAGTTCAGGGTACCCTCGTACACGGCCCGCCCGGTGATGGCACCTTCCAGCTTGTGCTTTTGGCTTATGGGATACAGGGCCCTGATATCCTCAAGCGTGGCCACCCCGCCTGCGGCAATCACGGGCATGGGGCTTTCCGCGGCCAGTTGGGCGAGCAGGTCAAGGTTCACACCGCTTTGCATGCCGTCTCTATCGATATCGGTATGGATGATAAAGGCTGTTCCCTGTGCGTAAAGCCGGGGCAGCACCTGTTCAATGGTCATGCCGGAATCATCCGCCCAGCCTCGGGTTTTCAGTCTGCCGCCCTCGGTATCAAGAGAGACGCCTATCCGTCCCGGCAAATTGGTGCACATTTCCGCATAGGCGTGCGGGTCTTCAAGAGCCAGGGTGCCTATGATCAGGCGGGTCACCCCGGCATCGCAATAGGCCTTGGCCGTATCCAGACTCCGAATGCCGCCGCCCATCTGAATGGGTATGGACAGGGCCGAGCACAGGCGCGTAATAAGCGGCAGGTTGACCGCCTTGCCTGCAAAAGCGCCGTCCAGATCTACCAGATGCAGCCATTCGGCACCCTGCTCCTGCCAGTGCAGCGCGGCCCTGACCGGATCGCTTTCAAATACCGTTTCCTGATCAGCACGTCCTTTTTTCAGGCGAACGCACTGGCCGCCCTTGATATCGACAGCGGGAAAAATAATCACAGTCTCAGTTCCTTTACGGCTTTTTCCATGCCTTCTTTGGCCAGTTCGCGGGCGCTAATCCATTTGCCGCCGCGCTTGAAAAATTTGTCCGCCTCAAGCAGGTTGCTGGTCAGGGCCGATTGTGTTTCATCAAAGCGGGAGCGGGAAATAAGGGTCTCGTTACGCGCATCGATCACAAACACATCCAGCACCACCCTGGCCGGTTCGGTCACGCCCACTGCGCTGCCCGCCCGGTCCCGGTATTCAAAGAGCTGCGGCACAACGAGCAAATCCACGCCCATGCAGCGCCCGACAGAAGACCAGTTGCGCAGGGCGGCCTGATTGTTGGAGCGCCCGTCCTGCCCGGCAACCGTTTTGCTGCAATGCAGGGCGCTTTCGCGGGAGCGGAAAGAGAGTTTCGATTCCGCAGCCAGCACCTCGGCGAGCAGACCGTCCATTTCAAGCAGCACCTTTTCATCAATGCGCGGCGCATTCTCCACCACATAACCGGCCAGCATGTCAGAAGGTTCCAGCGGCTGGGTGAAAAAAGCCACGCCCAATTTCAAGTCTCCCACAGGCAGAGGCGGCTGGGCTGGCCGGGCGCAACCGGAAAGGGCAAAGGCGGCCAGCAGCAGGCAAAGCAAGAGGCGAAATAAAGGAACAGAACGGAGGGAAGCGTATACGGTATTCATCAGTCAAGGCTCCCTTTGGTACTGAGGATGCTGTCGCGGTTGCGTATCACGGCGGCGCGAAGGGCAAGGCCGAGTCCTTTGAAGGCCGACTCCAGCAGATGATGCCCGTTTGTCCCGTACTGCATGCCCACATGCAGGTTCATTTTCGCTCCGCTAGCCAAAGACTTGAAACATTCACGCCAGAGGTCGCTTTCCTCGCCGGCAATAAGCGGCGGCAAAAGCTCCTGGCCGCGAAAAACAAGAAAGGGCCGCCCCGAAAGATCAAGGCAGATATCTGCCAGGGCCTCGTCCATGGGCACGCGCGCGGACGCAGTGCGCGCGATTCCCTTGCGATCGCCAAGGGCCAGATCAAGGGCCTGCCCGAAGCACAGGGCCAGATCTTCCACGGTATGGTGCGCGTCCACATGCAAATCGCCCCGGCAGGAGAGACTGCAATCAAAGCCCGCCCAAAAGGAGAGCAGGGTAAACATGTGGTCGGCCATGCCAAAGCCTGTGCTGATTGTAAC
Organism: Desulfovibrionaceae bacterium UBA930; assembly: GCA_002293605.1. Lineage (GTDB taxonomy): Bacteria > Desulfobacterota > Desulfovibrionia > Desulfovibrionales > Desulfovibrionaceae > Frigididesulfovibrio. The sequence continues at coordinate 1,129 of DBDO01000144.1, read as the reverse complement.
ATCGCCCTTGCCGTCAAGGCAAAGCATAAGTTCTATGTCGGTTTCCTTTGTTTTCCTCGTTACCGTGGCCCGGCGTTGCAGCAGTGTACTATGCGTCATGACACCCTCTCTTCTTCCTCTTCATCGTCCTCATCTTCCTCGGGCAGGGCAGCTGCCTTCTTTTTTCTGCCAAAGGCGGCGGCGATGAGAATGCTCAGTTCATACAGCACCAGCAAAGGCCCGGCCATGAGCAGTTGGGACATAACGTCCGGCGGCGTCAGTATGGCCCCGATGATAACCGCAAAGAGCACCGCATAGCGTCTGAAAGAGCGCAGTTTGTCCGCCGTGACAATGCCAAGACGGGCGAGAAAGAAGACGAACAGGGGCAGTTCGAAGATCAGGCCGAAAGCCAGCAGAAGCTGCATGACAAAGCTCAGGCTTTCATCAAGCTTGGGCATGGCCTGGACCACACCCTGGTTGTAGCTCATAAAAAAGGTAAAAATAAAATCAAAGACGACATAGTAGCAAAAGGCCCCGCCGCAGACGAAAAAAAGGGCAGAGAAAAAAGCCACCGGGAGGATGTACAGCCTCTCCTCCCTGTACAGACCGGGCGCGATAAAGGCCCAGAGCTGGTAAAAGACAAAAGGGCAGGTGACAAATATGCCGGAGACAAAGGCAAGCTTGAGATAGGTGAAAAAGGCTTCCGGCGGATTCGTGAAAATAAGCTTGCTCCCTTCGGGCATAACCTGCACCAGGGGCTGGAAAAGAAAGGGAAAGATATAACCTTCCGCAAAAGGCCAGCAGACGAAAAAACCGGCCAGGGCAAAAATAAAGGCCCAGAGCAGACGTTTGCGCAGCTCATTTAGATGATCGCGCAAGGACATGGGGCGATCCTCGGCAGCTTCTTCCCCCTCTGTATCATCCTCCTCATCATCGTCTTCCTCATCTTCCTGCACCGCTCCTGTCTCCTGTCTCACGGCAGGGGCTTCTGACTCAGTCTCCTGTACAGGGACTTCGCCTCGCGGGCGCATAACCAGGCCATGACCTTCGTCATCCGTATCGGCGTCATAGCTGACGGGACGCTGGCCGTCATCATCCACGCCAATGCCCTCGGCATTGCGCGCGGCAGCGGCGCGAAGCGCGGCGTTTC
>DBDO01000225.1:3009-3154 GCA_002293605.1 Desulfovibrionaceae bacterium UBA930 | reverse complement strand
CATCACCGGGGTGGTCAAACTGGAGGGGCGCATTATCTTCCTGCTCGACCTGGAACGCATCGTGCAGGCCCTTAATCCCGGCCTAGCGCTGCGCCTGGATGAAGCCATTGACTGGAAGGCGGGGGGGCGCTACCGCGCGCTGGTT
>DBDO01000225.1:0-2972 GCA_002293605.1 Desulfovibrionaceae bacterium UBA930 | reverse complement strand
GCAACGGGCCAATTTTGAAGTGGAAGCCTTTACCAACGGCAAGGACGCCTGGAACAGGCTGGAAGCTATCCGGCGCAAGTCCGAAGAAGCGGGACAGCCCATAGAGAACTATTTGCAGGTGGTTGTTTCCGATATTGAGATGCCGCAAATGGACGGACACAACCTGTGCAAGCGGATTAAGGAAGACACTGTGCTCAGGCGTCTGCCGGTGCTGCTTTTCTCTTCCCTTATTACGGACAAGCTTCGGCACAAGGGCGATTCCGTAGGCGCGGATGATCAGATCTCCAAGCCCGAGGTGACGCACCTCGCACAGCGGGCCTTGAGCCTGATTAAGGCCAAGGGCTTTGGCAGCCTTGAAGAATTGGCGGCCAGGGCGCAGTAGCCCGGGCTCTTCATGCCGCCAAAGGGGAAACACGGCCCTTCCCCCATGCTGCCCTTGCCCGCTGCGCCGTATGGCAAGGTAAAAACTGCTTGCATAATTTTCTCCCGCACTGTAGAACCGCCGCAGTGGAGACGCTCTGCACAGAGCGCGGGCAGCCCGGAATGCGGCGAGGTACAATGTTTTTCCGCTTGACGCGCGGAGCGTGATCTCGTAAACATGTCGGTTCCGGGTGGTTAGCTCAGTTGGTAGAGCATCGGCCTTACAAGCCGAGGGCCGGGGGTTCGAGCCCCTCACCACCCACCATATCTTTGCCGTAGCTCGGAAGTGACGATTCCGAAAAGAGGATGCGGGGAAGAGTGCTGCGGAGCAGTAGTTAAGACGGTTATAACGCCGGCCTGTCACGCCGGAGGCCGAGGGTTCGAGTCCCTTCTGCTCCGCCAGAAAATTTCGGGCAATGCGCCGCAGCGGTCAGTGCTAAAAAATTGCACCCGCAGCATGACAGGCGTTTGCAAGTCCTTGCCGTACTCCCTTGAATTTGAGGGAGAGAGCATGGGTAGATTGCCCTTCTGCCGTACAAAGGAAAGCCGTATACAGGGCTGACTGCGGCACTGTGGAGCAGTAGTTAAGACGGTTATAACGCCGGCCTGTCACGCCGGAGGCCGAGGGTTCGAGTCCCTTCTGCTCCGCCATATTTACGATCAGGGTATGCCCCTGAGATGCCGGGAACGCTTGTATAGCAGGGGTTCCCGGCTTTTTTTATTCCTGCCTCCCCAAAAGTTTTGGTGATAGTTTCTGGAGATATTGCCCTAAAAGCAAGAAGGGCGGGGCGCGCTCCAAGCGGCCCCACCCGGTATGTTCTTGCAAATCAGGAGGTGCTGTTCCTATAGCAAACTGCGTGCCAATAGTTGGATTATTTTAATATATCAAATAAATTTAGTATATTATCTAAAACTACCCCTGGGCATAGCCTTCTTTTGCGCCAATATTCCGTGCAAAAATTTTGCCCCTCTCCTTTTTCTCCCGGCAGGCCTCTTTTTTATCCTTCTGTCAAGGAACTTGTAAAATTATTACTTATATCTCAATAAGATATAGAGGCATATGCCGCCCTGAAGCCCTTGTATCCACAGCAGGTTTCAGACCGCAATACAAGTTTTTCAACAGAAAGCTGGTCCGCTCATCTCTGCCTCGTTCCCAAGGTGTTTTTTTGCGCCTGCGCCGTCCGCAGCGGGTGATTGCGAACAAGACCCAAACGCTATACAGTGTTTTGCCCGTTGGCGGAGGCCATGAGCCTGTCTTGCCTCCTGGAATGCTCACATTTCAGAGTGATGACACTGCCTGGAACGCTGTACCTCTAAGAGGTACAGCGTGCTAGCGCGCATTTTATTTCCAGCGTGTGGAGGGTGCCATGCCTGATGCGATTTGCTGCCAGATACTGATGACGCCCGAGCAAATGGAGGCCTGTCTTGATCGGCTGGCGCAGGAGCTGCTGGACACGCACGGCGATTGCGTTGGCATCGCCCTGATCGGCATACAGCGCCGGGGCGTAAGCATTGCCTCTGCCTTGTCCGCGCGTATGGCCGTGGCGCTCGGATGGTCCGTGCCCACAGGCTCTTTGGACATCACCCTGTACCGCGATGATTGGACCGGCAAATCCTCAAAGCCCGCCGTGGGAGAGACCCGGATTCGTTTCGGCGTGGAGGGCAAGACCCTGGTTCTTGTGGACGATGTGCTGTTCACGGGAAGAACCGTTCGCGCCGCCCTTGAGGCCCTGGCCGATTTCGGTCGCCCCAGCAAGGTGGAGCTTCTGGTGCTGGTGGACCGCGGACGCCGCGAACTTCCCATTCATCCCGACTATGTGGGCCTGACCTGTGAAACCCGGCGCGAAGACCGGGTCGATGTGCTGGTAGAAGCTGTTGATGGTTCGGACGGCGTGCGCCTGGTGTGCGCCGCTTCATAGTCATAACCCGTAACAGACCGGAGATTCCATGCTGCAACGCACTCTTTGTCTCATTAAACCCGATGCTGTTTCCCGTAAACTCAGTGGCGCTATTCTGGACTTGATTCAGAAAAACGGTTTGAGCGTAGTAGGGATGAAAATGCTGCGTCTGTCCAGGGCCGGGGCAGAAGGTTTTTACGCCGTACACCGCGAACGGCCCTTTTTCGACAGCCTGACCGCATCCATGAGTTCCGGCCCTATTGTGGCCGCCGTGCTTGAAGGCGAAGACGCCATTGCCCGCTATAGAAAGCTGATGGGTGCCACAAATCCTGCCAATGCCGAGGAAGGCAGCATCCGCAAATTGTACGCACTGGATGTGGAAGCCAACTCCGTGCACGGTTCCGATGCCCCGGAAACCGCTGCCGTGGAAATCGCTTATTTCTTCAGTTCCCTTGAACTGGTAAATTCCGGGCAGTAAGCGCCATGCACGCTTCAGGCAAGGATATGCAGAAGCTCGGCTGCATCGGCTTTGGCAATATGGGCCGGGCCCTCATGCTCGGGGTGCGCAGCCACTCCGTTCTCGGCGGCAGCTATGAGCTGCTCGCTTATGACAGCTACGAGGGCAGCAAGGCTGTGGCAGCCGAGGCAGGGTTG
>DBDO01000011.1:2911-3046 GCA_002293605.1 Desulfovibrionaceae bacterium UBA930 | reverse complement strand
GCCGCCCTTGGCCTTACGCGAAAGACGGTGCGCTGGTGGGACAGGGATTTCTTCGCCCTGGGGGAAAGCCATTTCCCCGGACGGGGCTTGGGGCGGTAGCTCCAAAAGTAAGGACGCACTGCCCCATACCGCCTA
>DBDO01000011.1:1362-2886 GCA_002293605.1 Desulfovibrionaceae bacterium UBA930 | reverse complement strand
CCTCCCCAGAAGCGTTTTTGCTGATCCGCCGCGCGTTTTTCTTCCCTTTCCGCCTGGTTCCTGGCCGCCTCTTCTTCCTTGCGCGCTTTGGCCTCGGCCTTTTCTTTGGCCGCCTGCTCCTTGGGGCTCAAGGTATTTTTCTGCTCTTCGCTCAGGATCTCAAAGGCCGTGACGCGCTCTACGGTCTGCGCGTATTTGTACCAGCCGGGCGAAGAACCTATCATGCCCTCGCGAGCGGCCTGATCCAGGGGGCCTATCTGCCCTTCCGGCGGCAGGATAAAGGCCCGCTCCACCGGCAGGGGCGCGCCCGAGGCGTCCAGAAAAGAGACGAGGGCCTCACCCGTGCCAAGTTCGGCAATGGCCTTTTCGGAATCAAAGGCCGGATTGGCCCGAAAGGACTGCGCGGCGGCTTTCAGGGCCTTTTGATCCTTGGGCGTATAGGCGCGTAAGGCGTGCTGCACCCGGTTGCCGAGCTGGCCGAGCACGGAGTCGGGCATATCCGAGGGATTCTGGGAAATGAAATAAATGCCAACGCCTTTGGAGCGGATGAGGCGCACCACCTGCTCCACCTTGTCCAGCAGCGCCTTGGGGGCATCGGAAAAAAGCAGGTGGGCCTCATCGAAAAAGAAGACCAGCTTCGGCTTGTCCGGGTCTCCGACTTCAGGCAGCAGCTCAAAAAGCCGGGTCATGAGCCAGAGCAGGAAGGAGGTATAGAGCCTGGGCGCGCTCATAAGTTTGTCCGCAGCCAGGATATTGATCACGCCCTTCACGCCCGCGCCGTCATTTCGGGTCTGCATCAAATCGTGCACATCAAGGGCCGGTTCGCCGAAAAACATATCCGCGCCTTCCTGCTCAAAGGCGAGCAGGCCGCGCTGAATGGTCGCGATTGAAGCCGGAGAGAGGTTGCCGTACAGAGCGGAAAAAGAGTCGGCATTCGCGGCGGCGTATTCCAGAAGTTTGCGCAAATCCTTGAGATCCACCAGGGGCAGGGCCTTGTCCGCCGCTATCTTGAAAAGCACCGTAAGCACTGCCGTCTGGGTGTCGTTCAAAGCAAGCAGACGGCTCAGGAGCAAGGGACCCATGCCCGTGATAGTGGCCCTTACGGGCGCGCCCGCTTTGCCGAATACGTCCCAGAACTGCACGGGAAAGGCCTGAAAGGCAAAGCCCTTGTCTTTCAGTCCGTAAGCTTCCACCCGTTTGACCACGCTCTCCTTGCCGCCGCCCGGGGCGGCTACGCCGGAAAGATCCCCTTTGATGTCAGCGGCAAAAACCGGAACCCCCATGCTGCTGAAGGTTTCGGCCATGCTTTGCAGGGTCACGGTTTTGCCCGTGCCCGTGGCCCCGGTAATCAGCCCGTGCCGGTTGGCCATTTTGGGGATAATGCAAAGCTCTCCCTTCTCCGAGCGGGCTATACAGGCCCGCTGCTGCGTATCGAACATAGGCTCCTCCCTATCTGAGTCCCTAGCTGTACCTTGTACCCCTTTCAGAAAAAATAATCTACCGCAACAGGATTATGCTCAGGGC
>DBDO01000011.1:0-1338 GCA_002293605.1 Desulfovibrionaceae bacterium UBA930 | reverse complement strand
GGCGCGTTTGACGGTCATTTTTTTGGGTAGTCTGCTTTTTACCAGTCCGGCCGCGATTCTGCGGATAAGTGCCATATTTTCCGGGGCATGATCCTTGCGGATACGGGAATGGTCTTCCCGAAAGGTCATATCCAGTCGCCAATGGAGTGAGTTTTCAATCTTCCAGTGCGTCCGAATCGCATGAGCCGCCTGACGGGCATTACAGGGTAGGCTGGAGATAAAATGGAGGGCCGCGTCTTCGTCTGGAGAGATTGACCACCTTGGCCACTGAAAGCAATACCCCGCCAGCACCACGTCTGGCGGGGTATTGCGCGTATCGGGAGAACGGTGCGCGGGACTACGAGAGGTCAGCGGCAAGCCGCTCTATTTCAGCAAGGGACAGGCCGGTTGCTTTGGACACAGAAGCTACGGGCATATTGTCTTGTAGAAGATTCCGGGCGACCTCAATACGTCCTTTCTGTAAGCCTATCTGTTCGCCTTCATACCGAGCGTCATCAATATAGGCATCTAAATCCATGCGGTGCTTTTCCCTGGCCTCGGCCAAAGCTCTTGCCTGTTCATCACCGCTCAGGACTCGTATATGCCCCCACGCTTCGTTGATTGCCGGGTTTGTTTGTGCGACATTCATAAAATCCNNTCGTCCTTGCGCTAAAGAACCGTATCCAGTTGCTGAGTTGCGTTCCGTCAGCGGCATGCAGCTTGGGAATCTCTAAAACATTGATCTCAAGGGAGTCAGGATAACGCGCCCCGGTTTTTTCGTCATAAAGACGAAAACAGTTATGGTANNCGTTTTCCTGGATCATCACAAAATCGGCGATCAGTATACTGATGGCCCTGTTGATCCTGTCATAGGGGTGACCGCTTTTTACCTGCTCCACAACCATTTTGGAGGTGTAAAACAGCATCCGCTTCCAAATAGAACGCTGCGGTTTTACCTGTACCTCAATGTCCAGCACTTTGCCGGAGCCGGTAGTCACTTTGACATCCAGAACTCCTAACTTATCTTCAAGATATTCCCGATCCAAATTTGGATCAACTACTGTCAGATCTTTATATTCCTCAAGGGGCAAATCCAGCACTGCCCCCAAAAAGTCTCTCAAAATATTCAGATTTTCGCCAAAAACCTTCTTGAACACAAAATCATTGGTCGGTGACAGCAGCTTCAATTCCATTGACAGGATGCTCCTTAGTCACAGGCAGAATAAGGCTTTTTTGCCCAAAATTCAAGTGACTGCAAGATAAAAAAGCTAACGCAGCCTCATCCCCGCAGCCGGAGCCGCCTGTGCCCCATCCAGAGCGGTTTTCGGCTCCCAGGCGGACACATAGCCCGGCTCGTCC
>DBDO01000180.1:339-3269 GCA_002293605.1 Desulfovibrionaceae bacterium UBA930 | reverse complement strand
CCGCGCCACGGCGAAACCCTGCCGCTGCCGCCTGCGCTGCAAGAGCCGCAGTCCGGCGACAAGGCTTCCCGAATCTGGCAGCGCTACACGGCCAGGGCAAAAGCAGCCGAAGGCATGAGCGGTCCCTTTCGCATCAGCGCAAACCTTCGCTATACGGACAGCGCAGGCAAGAACACCCGTGTCTCTTCCCTGCTCTGGGGCAACGGCAAGGCGGAATCGCCCCATCCTTTGCGGCTTGACCTGCTGGCCGGAGCGGGTATGGTCGTTGCCAAGGTGCGGGAAGATGCCACCGGCTTCACGGCCTTTTCTCCCGAGGAACAGACCGCCTGGGCCCAGCAGGGGGCAGCGCCCACCCTGGCCTCCTTTGGCGTGCCCATACCCCTGTCCCTTGGTGATTTGACCATGCTGCTCACCGGACGCGGCGGCCTGCTGTTCATTCCCGCCAAAGGCGGGGCGGAGGCTCCCCCCCAGGAGCATACCCTGACAAATATCGGAGCGCGTTACCTCGTGCCGAACGCAAAGCTTCCCGGCAGGCTGGAGCTATCTGAAAACGGCGCGCCCGTAAGCTGGATGGAAAACGCGCCGGACGGCTGGTCTATTGTTCTGGAGCCGGATACGGCAAATCCGCTACTGCCCAAAAAAGTACGCGTCTTCCATCCCAAAGGCTATTCCGCCCTGATTGTGGTCAAAGATATCGCCCGTGTCTCGCCCCCCTACTCCGCAGCCCAACTGGATATCGCTCTCCCTCCGGGAACGCAGCAGGAGCCTCTGGAGAGCCTGCGCAGGTAAGGAGCGCCCTTTCAACTGTTTAACCCTCATACTTGCCTATAAGGAGCATTATTATGCTGCCAGGAACTCTCTATATCGCCTCGGATCACGCAGGATTCAGTCTCAAGGAACAGCTTCGCGCCCAGTTTGAAAGCAGGGGCTGGAAGGTGGAAGACCTGGGAACGCGCGCTCCTGAGAGCACGGATTACCCCGCCTACGCCCATGATTTATGCAAGCGGGTGCTGGAAACCGGCCATAAAGGCATACTGATCTGCGGCAGCGGCATCGGCATGTGCATGAGCGCCAACCGTCACAAGGGCATCCGCGCGGCCCTGTGCACCCATGAATTCCAGGCCGAGGCCTGCCGCAAACACAACGATGCCAACGTGCTCTGCCTGGGAGAGCGGATTACAGCCCCGGCTCTGGCCCTGACCCTGGCCGAGCTTTTTCTGAACACCGCCTTTGAGGGCGGCCGCCATCAGAAGCGGATTGCAATGATAGACTGTTAGGAGCCCTGCATGCAGCTGTACAATACGCTCACCCGCCGCAAGGAAGAGTTCACCCCCGCAAAAGCGGGAACCGTCGGGCTTTACGCCTGCGGCATTACCGCCTACGATTTCTGCCATATCGGCCATGCCCGCTCCGCCGTTGTTTTTGACGTTCTGGTGCGCTATCTTGAGCATATCGGCAATACAGTGACCTTTGTGCGCAACTTTACCGATGTGGATGATAAAATCATCAACCGCGCCAATAAAGAAGGCGTGCCCAGCGCGCAGATAGCCGAGCGCTTCATCGCGGCCTTTCATGAAGACATGGATCGCCTGGGGGTGCGCCGGGCCAGCGCGGAACCCAAGGCCACGGAATATATCGGCGAAATGATCGCCCTGTGCGAAAGTCTTATTGCCAAGGGCAAGGCCTATGCCACGCCCTCGGGAGACGTATACTTCAGAGTGCGCGCCTTTGAGGGCTACGGCAAACTCTCCGGCAGAAGCGTTGATGATCTGCGCGCGGGCGCGCGCATCGCGCCGGNNGAAGAAAAGGAAGACCCGCTCGATTTCGCCCTCTGGAAAGGGGCGAAACCCGGCGAGCCCTTCTGGGACAGTCCCTGGGGCCAGGGCAGGCCCGGCTGGCACATCGAATGCTCGGCCATGAGTGAAAAAAATCTGCCGCTGCCCCTGGATATCCATGGCGGCGGGCAGGATTTGATCTTCCCTCACCATGAAAACGAAATCGCCCAGACCGAAGCGGCCACGGGCAAGGAACTGGCCCGCTTTTGGGTGCACAACGGCTTTGTGCAGATCGATTCTGAAAAGATGTCGAAATCTTTGAATAATTTTAAAACAATCCGGGATATTCTGGAACAGTACCAGCCGGAAAGTCTGCGCCTTTTTCTGCTGGGCAGGCAGTATCGCAGTCCGGTGGATTTTACCGCCGAAGCCATGGACGAGGCGGAAAAAAACTGCAAACGGCTGTATGAATCCCTGGCTGCGGTCGAGGCCGAACTGGTAAAGCCAGAACCCAAAGGCGGCACGCTCCCGGCAGCGCTCGGCGAGGAATACACGGCTATCACACAGGCCTGGGACGCGGCTATGGACGACGACATGAACACTGCCGCCGCGCTCGGCCATATGCACAGCCTGGCCCATCTCATGGGCCGGATACTGGAAGATAAAGCCCTGCGTAAAAACGCCGAAGCCCGCAAGCTGCTTGCTTCCGCGCTGGGCATTTTCCGAACCTGGGGCAGGGTGCTCGGCCTCTTTATGCTGCCGCCCGCGCAGTTCCTGAACGAGTTGAGAGATCGCCGGGCCGTGCGCAACAATGTGGACAGGGCGCGGGTGGAAGAACTCATGGCAGAACGCCGCGCCGCCCGCGAAGCTAAAGATTTCGCCGCCTCGGACAGGCTGCGCGAAGCCCTGGCCGAACTCGGCGTTATTGTGCGTGATACTCCCGAGGGGGCTGTCTGGGACATAGCTTAGGGAAAGGCTGCTTTGCCGCTTTTCGGAAAAAAGGGGCAAGGGACCGAGGTCCCTTGCGGGGCTTGGGGCGGAGCCCCAAATATATTTTTGAAAGAATCCCCGCTTTGTGGTACACTGGAACGCGTTATGCCCTATCGCACCTTTTTCCATAAGCTGCTCAGTCTGGTTCTGGTCTGGGCCTTGAGC
>DBDO01000180.1:0-187 GCA_002293605.1 Desulfovibrionaceae bacterium UBA930 | reverse complement strand
TACGGTCAGCGTTATCCGGCATAATGCGGTTAATGCCTTTGCCTGCCCCGGCGGCTATATTTTCGTGCACACGGGTCTGCTTCTGGCCATGAACGGAGAATCCGAGGTGGCCGGGGTCATTGCCCACGAAATGGCCCACGTCACCCAGCGCCATATTGCCAAACGCATTGAAAACAGCCAGATGGTC
>DBDO01000023.1:206-2551 GCA_002293605.1 Desulfovibrionaceae bacterium UBA930 | reverse complement strand
ACTGTAGCAGAAGAGAAAATGGGGTCAAGCCGTAACTGGCGTGCAAGAACGGCTTTGCCGTCCGCAGCAAACAAGCCCGACAGAGAACACCCGCACAGGATGTGCGGGCAGAGCGTCATCTGAGCAGACATCCTTGTCTTTGTCCTCTGTCGTGGCTATAGTGGCGCGCACAAGGAGGTTCGCATGGGAAACACCATCCGCTTCGGCGTTTCGCTGGATTCCGATTTGCTCGACCGCTTTGATGCTTTGTGCGACAAGCGCGGCTATCAGGCCCGTTCCGAAGCCATCCGCGACCTTATCCGCAACACCCTGGTGGAGCAGGAATGGGAGGACAGCAATGGAGACGTGGCCGCCACACTGACCCTGGTCTACGATCACCACAAAAGCGATCTGGCCCAGAGAGTGACTACCGCCCAACACGATCATCACCATTTGATCATCACCACCCTGCATGTGCACCTGGATCATCACAACTGCCTTGAGGTGCTGGTGCTCAAAGGCCCAGGCCCGGACGTACGCGGCCTGGCCCAGAGACTTATCTCCACCAAGGGCGTGATGTTTGGCAGGCTTTCTCCTGCCACTACCGGCAAAAACCTTTGCTAAGGCTTTTTTATCCCATGGAAGACGTACAGAACAGACAGGCCGAAGTGGCCATGCCCATCGACAGCGTGGGCGTGCGGAACATACAGCTGCCCATCAGCGTCAGCCAGCGCGAAGGCGGCCCCCAGCACAGCGTTGCCACTGTGGAACTTGGCGTGGAACTGCCCGCCGCCTTCAAAGGCACGCACATGAGTCGCTTTGTGGAGGCCCTGGAAAACTGGAACGAAGACCTCAGCTATACCAGCGTCAAACGCCTGCTTGAGGATATTCTACAGCGCTTGCAGGCCCGCAAGGCGCATATTGCTTTTTCCTTTCCCTTTTTCCTTCGGCGACCTTCTCCAGTCAGCGCTTCTTCGGGCCTGCAGGGCTATGCCTGCCGACTGACCGGCGAGTTGACCGGGGGAGAAGACGCCGGGCGGACGGGCGGCAAACCCTCTTTTCTGCTTGAACTGAACGCCCCGGTCATGACCGTGTGCCCCTGCTCCAAGGCCATCAGCGATGAGGGCGCGCACAGCCAGCGCGCTGATGTGCGCATTGCCCTGCGGCTTAAAGGTTTTAACTGGCTTGAGGAGTTCATTGAAATTGCCGGGCGGGCCGCCTCATCCCCCACCTACCCGCTGCTCAAGCGCGAGGATGAAAAATTCGTGACCGAACAGGCCTTTGCCAATCCGCGCTTTGTGGAAGACGTGGTCCGCAATGTGGCCGAACAGCTGGCAGCCCACCCCCAGGTCACCTGGTTTCGCGTGGAGGTGGAAAGTTACGAATCCATTCACGCCCATAACGCCTACGCCCGCATAGAGCGGCACTGCGCCCGCTGAGACGCCGTGCATATCGTTCTCTTTGAACCGGAGATCCCGCCCAACACGGGCAATGTGGCCCGTTTGTGCGCTGCCATGCGCGTGGAACTGCACCTGATCGAGCCCCTGGGCTTTAGCCTTGAGGACCGCTACCTAAAGCGCGCCGGGCTGGACTACTGGCCGAACGTGCGCCTCAGCGTCTGGCCCTGCCTTGCGGCTTACCGGGAGCAGGACGGGGCCTGCAAACGTCTTGTGGCCAGCAGCAGCCGCTCCGGCACGCCGGTGCACCGTTTTGCCTTCACCCCTGAAGACGCCCTGCTGCTTGGGCCGGAAACAAGGGGTCTGCCCGAAGAGGTGCTGCAGGAAGCGGCGCAGCGAGTGCGCATTCCGGTCTACGACACGGTGCGCAGCCTCAACCTTTCCACAGCCGCGGGCATTTTGCTCACGCAGGCCATGATTTGCACCGGTGCGCTGGACAGGGTGGACCAATGAGCCTCTGGCTGCCCCCCCTGGCGCTTCTTCTGGATCTGCTTTTCGCCGATCCGGCCCGGCTGCCCCACCCGGTACAGGGCATAGGCTTTTTGGCAAACACAGTGGAAGGCCCGGCGCGCCGCCTGAAACATCCTGTTCTCGCAGGCGGTCTGGCCCTGCTAGCCCTGCTCTGCCTTGCAGGGAGCATAGCCGCCTTGCTGACCCGTCTGCCCCTTGGCCTGGGTGAGGCAGCGGCTCTGTACCTGGCCTGGGCCGGGCTGGCCCTTGGCGGCCTGACGCAAAAAGGAACAGAGGCCCTGCACGCCGTGCGCGCGGCCCAAAGCGACCCCGCCCTTTTGCCCGACGCGCGAAGCTGCGTGCAGATGCTGGTTTCCCGCGACACCGCTGCAATGGATACGGACGCGCTGTACCGCTCCCTGGCCGAAAGCGTAAGCGAAAACTTCAATGATGCCTTTG
>DBDO01000023.1:0-193 GCA_002293605.1 Desulfovibrionaceae bacterium UBA930 | reverse complement strand
GCAGCACCCTGGACTCCATGTGGGGCTATACGAACGAGCGCTGGCTTTACTTTGGCAGGGCCTCGGCCCGCCTGGATGATGTGCTGGCCTTTGTTCCGGCCCGCCTTTCCGCCTTTCTGCTCTGGCTGACCGCCCGGCTGCAAGACCTGCCGCCCGCCTCGGGAAAGGGGCAGCCCCGCCCATCCTCCCTCTG
>DBDO01000003.1 GCA_002293605.1 Desulfovibrionaceae bacterium UBA930 | reverse complement strand
CCAGAAACCGAGCAGGTTGAGCTGCTCATGCAATATGCAGGTTAAGACGCTGTAAGCACATAGCAAATAACAAGAGCGCGCCTAGGGACTCGCCCCTTGGCGCGCTCTTGTGTACTATATCATTCTCTTTTGGGACTCTGCCCCAAACCTTGCAAGGGCCTGAGGCCCCTTGACCCCTTCGCCGAAAAGCGGCTCTGCCTCTTTGGAAAACTATCCCCTATCAACTCTCATAATAAGAGCGCAACACCTGACTGCGCACCGGGTGGCGGAGCTTGCGCAGGGCCTTGGCCTCGATCTGGCGGATGCGCTCACGGGTGACGTTAAAGAGCTTGCCCACTTCTTCCAGGGTATGGTCGCTTTTCTCGCCAATGCCGAAGCGCTTGCGCAGCACCTGCTCCTCCCTGGGGGTCAGATCGGCCAGCACCGAGGCTATCTGCTCGGAAAGCTTGGTATTCACCACTTCTTCGGCCGGGGCCACGGCTTTTTTATCTTCAATAAAATCACCCAGGCTGGAGTCTTCCTCATCGCCGATGGGAGTTTCCAGAGAAATGGGTTCCTTGGCGATTTTGAGCACCTTTTTGACCTTGTCCAGAGGGTAATCCATGCGCTCGGCGATTTCTTCGGGCGTGGGATCGCGCCCGAGTTCCTGCACCAGATAGCGAGAGGTGCGAATCAACTTGTTGATGGTCTCGATCATGTGCACCGGAATGCGGATGGTGCGGGCCTGATCCGCGATAGCCCTGGTGATGGCCTGACGAATCCACCAGGTAGCATAGGTGGAAAACTTGTAGCCACGCTGGTATTCGAACTTGTCCACGGCCTTCATCAGACCGATGTTGCCTTCCTGAATGAGATCCAGGAACTGCAAGCCCCGGTTAGTGTATTTTTTAGCGATGGACACCACCAGCCGCAGGTTGGAGCGGATCAGCTCCTGCTTGGCGCGCATGGCGGCTGCGTTGCCGCGTTTGATACGCCAGAGCACCTCTTCCAGATCGGTCACATTGTGACAGCACTTTTCCTGCAAACGGGTCAGGATTTCCATCTTGCCCATGATCATTTCTTTGAAGGAAAAAAGCTCGTCCACGGAAAGCTCCAGGGCCTTGGCCGCGTTTTGCGGCGAGATATCCCGTGTTTCCAGCATCCGGAACAGTTCCATAATCTCGGCCTGGGTCTTGCCCGTAACCAGGATATAGGCCGAGAGGTCGCGCTGGCAGTTGTGCATCTGCCGCACATAGTCCTCAACCGTTTCGATGATGCGGTCGATAAGGGTCTTTTCCAGCTTGATATCCCGCAAGCGGTAGACGATTTTTTCCTTGAAGTTGATGATGTCCTTTTGCAGGGCCGTTACCCGGCGCTCCAGCGTACAGCACTCATCAAGGCGGGTATAAATTTTGCGCTTTTTGCTGAAGGTCTGCTTAATCTCGTCCAGCAGCAGAATGACGCGCTGGCGCTGGTTCATCTCGTCTTCGCTCGGGTCGTCTTCCTCAATGGTTTTAACCACGTCTTTCAGCTTGATGCGGTTGTGCTTGAGGTCCTCGCCCACGTTGATAAGCTCTTCGACAGCCACCGGCACTTCCACCAGGGCGTAGAGCACATCCTGCTCCCCGGTTTCTATCTTTTTGGCTATCTGCACTTCGCCGTCCCTGTCCAGCAAGGGCACGGCACCCATCTCGCGCAGGTACATGCGCACCGGGTCCGTGCTGCGGGAGGAATAGTCGGCACCCTCTTCATCATCAGCGAGATCGAGCACACTGTCGGCCACGGGCTCGTCATCGGGTTCTCCGGCGGAAACGCTGATCTTTTTCCCGTCCTTTTCCGAATCCACAATGGCGATTTCGAGTTGATCGAAAATGCCGATGATCTCTTCCACCTGCTCGGGGGAAGAGGCTTCGGAAGGCAGGGCCTTGTTCACCTCGTCAAAGGTCAGAAAGCCCGTGCTCTTTCCCTTTGCGATAAGTACTTTTATTTGTTGAATATCCTTGATATTACCCATCGGAACTCCCGATTGTCCGTTGCCGGATCAGCGTCTCATTCAAAGCTTTAAGCAAATCCATATCGTAATCGCCCTTGCCGCCGCTCTGGCGCAAGGCCTGCATGCAGGCACCCGCCTGTTGTTCATGGCAGCGTCTGGCGATCATGGCCAGGATATCCGCCAGTTCCTCAGCTTGATAATCCGGGGGCGGGGCCTCCATAACGCGCGAGCGCCCCCAGAATTCTTTTTCCCTGTCGTTCAGCCGCCGCAAAACCGCCTCAGGATGAAAGCCTTCTGGCGCGCAGGCCGCCACTTTTTCCCAAAGGCTCACAGCCCAGCCCTGCCTGAGAAGCAGCAGCGCCCCTGCATCGCGCAAGGCAGGCAAAGAGCTCGGATAGCGCAGCAGAAACTTCAGCACTTCCCGGTCAAAAACGTCCCGGCCCGAGTTGATGGCAGAAGCGCCCTCCGGCCCACTCCGCCCTGCTCCGCCGGATGAGGCGGAGGAGGAAGATTGCAAACCGGCGCGCACCTGACGCTCATCAAGGTCAAGCCCCCGGCAGAGGCGGGAGGCATAGCGGGAAAGCAGTTCCGGCTGCTCCACCGAGGCAAGAAAGCGCTTCACCCAGTCCAAGGCTTCCCGCGGGGCCTGCCCGGACAGGGTACGGATGCAAAAATCCAGTCCCTCGGGGGCAAAGCGGCGCAGATTCTCAAAGGCTTCGGCCCCTTTTTCCTGAAGCAGACTGTCGATATCTTCCTTTTCCGGCAGCAGAACAACCTTGCAGGCCAGCCCTTTGGAAAGGGCCATCTCACAGGCCTTGAACGCGGCCTTGCGGCCGGGGGCATCGCCATCGAAAATCAGTTCCAGTTCGGAACAAAAACCGGCCAGCCGCCGCACCTGTTCGGGGGTAAGCGCCGTGCCCAGCACCCCGCAGGCATTGGCATAACCGAACTGATGCAAGCGCAGCACATCCATGTATCCTTCGGTCAGGATGGCGGATTTCTTTACCGAAATCGCCCGCCGCGCCTGAAACAGACCATACAGATTATCACCTTTTTTATATAATGGCGAGTCTGTGCTGTTGATGTATTTCGCCGCATCTTCCCCGCCAATGATGCGTCCGCCAAAGGCGATAACCTGACCGGAAAGATTTTTTATGGGAAAAATCAAACGCCCCCGGAAGCGGTCATAGGCATTGCCCTTGTCACCCGCTGCCAGAAGGCCCGCCTCAACTCCCTGTCTGGGAGTGAACCCGGCCCGGCGCAGGGCATCGGAAAGGCCGCGCCATTCCGGCAGGCTCCAGCCGAGTTCAAAGGCCTCGATAAGCTCCGGGGCGAGCTTTCGCCCTTCCAGATAGGCGCGGCAGTCCCGCCCGGCCTCGGCAGCAAGATTACGCCGAAAATGACTTCGGGCCGTTTCATACATGCGCAGGGCGGTCTTTTTGAAATCGCGCTCTGCCGAGGCTTTGGGATCGGGCCGCGCATCATCCAGGGAGACCCCGGCCTCTTCAGCGAGCTGCTCCAGGCTCTCCCGAAAATCCAGGCCGTTAATACGCCCGTAAAAATCGAAAATATCCCCGGCAGCCTGACAACCGAAGCAATAGAAAAAACCTTCTTCTTCGTTGACTGAAAAGGAGGGCTTGGTCTCCTGGTGAAAGGGACAGGGCGCAACCCAGCGATTCCCGGCGCGGCGCAGGTCCACATAGCGCTTCACCAAGTCAAGAATATTTAGGCGGGCCTTGATTTCCCGCGTTGCCGAAGCCCTGTCCGCGCTCATCTGAGTCCTACAATGGTCATGCCATCGCCGCCCTGCCCTTCGGGGGCAAGGCGATAGTCGCGCACAGCCGGGAAGTTTTTCAAAAAGGCGTGGATTTCCCGGCGCAGCACGCCTGTGCCGCGTCCGTGCACAAGCTCCACCTCTTCCCTGCCGCCGAGAATGGCGCTGTCCAGAAATTTTTCCAGCTCGCTTACAGCTACATCAGCACGCAAACCCCTCAAGTCAAGACGCAAGGGCAAAAGCGGGGAAGAATTTCCCGTATTTCCGGCAAGGCCGCCCGCAGTAGCTTTGCCCGCAAGCTCCCTTTTTCCGCCTGCTCCCCCGGCGTCAGGCAGTTCAATATCTGCGGCATCCGCCCAGAGGGACACCCCGTCAAAATCGAGACGCACCCTTTTTTTCCGCTCATCCACTTCCAGCAGCACGCCGGTGCGGTTCCAGGGAATATGCCGGATGCGGCAACGCAAAGCCAGCTCGGACAGCCTAAGGCCTCCCCCGGACTTTCCGGCCTGCTCCGCTTCGGGCGCGGGACAAAGCGCGGTCCGGATGCGCGAAAGCTCTTTCAGGGCCTGCTTGTGGCTTAAACGGGCGGCTTTCCACTCGGCCAGCACCTTGTGCGCCTCGGCCTGCACAGAGGCGAAAAGGCGGGTCCGTTCGGCCTCAAAACGCTCTTGGAGCGCCTTGCGCTTTTCCGCAAAAGAGGCCTTTTCCCTGGCCAGGGCCGCCAGTTCGCCCTCCCGCTCGACCGCCAGGGCGTTGAGCCGCTCCACCAGGGCCGAAGAATCCTCGCCGCTCAAAAGCAGGTACTGCTCGGCCCGGCGCAGCACCGCTTCGGGGAGGCCGTGCTCCCTGGCCACGTCCAGGGCCCTGCTGGCCCCGACCTGATCATAGACCAGACGGAACAGGGGCTTTTTTGTTTTGGGGTCAAAAAGCACAGAAGCGGCCCGCACCCCTTTGGTGGAGAGCGCATAGGCCTTGAGCGCGGGAAAATGCGTGGCCGCAACGACAAAGCTGCCACTTTCCATCAGGCTGTCCAAAACGGCCTGGGCCAGAGCCGCGCCCTGGGTCGGGTCCGTGCCTGCGCCGAATTCGTCAAGAAGGACCAGGGCTTCCGGCCCGAGCATGGGCCAGATGCGGCCAAGGTGGCTTATCTGGGCTGTAAAGGAGGAAAGGTGATCATCAAGGCTTTGCTCATCGCCGATAAAGGCATGAATATGCCGCCAGGGAGGAAGCGCGCTGCCCGCCCCTACCGGAACCGGCAGGGCACACAGTCCCATGAGGGCGATAAGCCCGAGCGTTTTGATGCACACAGTTTTGCCGCCCGCGTTGCCGCCGCTGATCACCAGGGCCTGCTGGCCGGGCAAAAGCTCCAAAGAGGAAGGCACAACGCTGACGCGCGAGCGGGCATCCGGCACCTGCCCCTCGTCTTCCGCAAGGGGGGAAGAAGCATCAAAGGCCGTGTCTCCCTGCCCGGCCAGGGCGGCTTTACGCAGATCATGCTGGCGCAGGGCCTTTGCCGCCGCAGCGGAAGCGGCCAGGGCAAGCAGGGGGTGCCGGGCCTCGCGCAGCAGCACGCCCC
>DBDO01000090.1 GCA_002293605.1 Desulfovibrionaceae bacterium UBA930 | reverse complement strand
GCATAAAAGCCCGGCCAGGAAACGGGAGAAGACGGTATATCCTGACGAATGACGCGCCACGAAAAAGCGCTGTTTTTTTCGCATCGAAAACCCCGAACAATAACCGAGTAAATACAGAATAAAAACAACGTATTATAATGAGGCTTTGTGTCATGGCCTGATACGCAGGCTGCACACACTCCATTGTATATAAAAAAATATATATAGCGTCAACGGTAAAAATATTTTTCTTTATAGTTAGCTACTTTCTCTAAGAAAGGCTCCGCATCCCCTCTCAAAACCCGCTCTTTTTTTGGATAAAATCCTTACTCTGCATTCGCTGTACAGGGCGTTGAATCCGCTCTGACGGGTCAATATAAGGCGATAAAATATACAGAAAGGTACAGTAAAGTTTATATCAAAATATAAACAAAAGTTTACATTCGAGGCTGTAATAGCGCAGAGAGGTATTTTTTTCTCATCTTTTTTTCGGGCTGCGTGACAAAATCGGAAAAACTATGATAAGGTCGTGTCAAGTCCCTCAAATGCCCTGTTTGAAACAGCGCAGCGCCTGCACGAGCGTATAAACCAGAGCCGGTAAGGCTGCCTGCGGCAAGGCGCAGATGCGCCGGGGACAAAAAAGACGCCTGCGCCGACATCGCCGGAATGCAGGCCGCCACACTGGCACGCGCGCGTGCCAGTGCAGGCATTGATGCTTGAGGAGTGAGCAATGGATGACGATACAAGAAAAATCAGCGAACTGACGGTTGCGGAAGTAAAAGGACTGCTTCGGGACAGCCTGTGGTACGCTCTGAAATTATGGCTGCTGTTTACAATAGGATTTCCCGTTATGATTTTCGGCGGGCTCGCCCTGCTCGGCTATATCGCCTACCAGGTGTAAGCGAGACGACATCCCTTACGATAAGAAGGATCTTTCCCCAATGATGGAAAAAATATTATGCGCGGCATTTGCCGCAGTTTCGACTCTCAACACTATCGCCTATGCCGGGCCATTGCAGGTGCAAACCTTCAATCCCGGAACGGAGGCTATTTTCCCCGTTACCTCAACTCTGGTGTATGGCAGCACGGACGCCCTTCTCGTCGATGCGCAGTTCCAAAAAAAGTACGCGAAGAAAGTCGTCAAGATGATTAAGGAATCAGGAAAAAAACTGAAATACGTCTTTATCTCGCACAGCGACCCGGACTACTATTTCGGGCTTGAGGAAGTGGTGAAGGCCTTTCCGGACGCCGCCGTGCTCTCGACAGCGCAAACGGCCTATCTGATCGGGGCTTCAAAAGATGCAAAGCTGGAACTGTGGAAAGATCGCCTCGGGGCGGACGCTCCGGAAAGCCTGCACGTTCCTGAGGCCATACAGGAAAAACAGATAGTGATAGATGGCGTTCCCGTTGAAATCAGGCAGAATCCCCACGACTCCATGCACAGCTACCTGTGGATTCCTTCCCTGAAAACCGTTCTGGGCGGCATTTCGGTAGCAGCCGGGAGCCATCTCTGGATGGCCGATACGGCGGGCGCGCACGGTATCAACCTCTGGCTCAGGCAAATCGCCGACATGCAATCCTTACGTCCGGAGCGGGTCATTCCGGGACACTGCGTTCAATGCGGGCAGTCTCCGGCAGCGCTGGGCTTTGTGAAGGACTATCTGGAAAAGTACAAGACGGCGCTTGCCGTGCATAAGGATTCAACCGGCATTATCACGGCCATGGAAAAGAGATACCCCGATCTTCCGGGCAAGGATTCCCTTGTGCTCGGCGCGCAAGCGCTTACCGGAGAAAGACCGTGGCATACGGCCTCCCCTTATCCGCCCATAGGCGGAAACGCCGAGGTGCGTTTCGGGGATATCCGCTTCCTTCTTCATTTCAAGGATGACAAAACCATGTCCTTCCAGGGGCTTTCCGGCGCGTTCAAAGGGGTGACGGACACGGTGCGCTATACAGCCGTGGAGGTAGGCCCCAAGATCTTTATGGTCTACTGGCACGAGCCCGAGGTCGGCGCAAATGTCGTCCATGTGCAAAACTGGAATAACGGAACCGTCTATACCAATATATCGGGAAAAGATAATTCCTTCACAAACCTGAAAGGGACAATTATACTGAGAGAATCCGCCTTTGCAATACAATAGAATGAAAAGGACGACATACTGACAGGGAGATGGGACAAGCCTGGCTTTTCCCATCTCCCGCTTGACGATAT
The DNA here is from genome assembly GCA_002293605.1 of Desulfovibrionaceae bacterium UBA930. Taxonomy (GTDB): domain Bacteria; phylum Desulfobacterota; class Desulfovibrionia; order Desulfovibrionales; family Desulfovibrionaceae; genus Frigididesulfovibrio. The sequence continues at coordinate 2,680 of DBDO01000090.1, read as the reverse complement.
TCCCATTCAGGGCTAGAGTTGAAGTACATCCTGAAAAAGGGCGCACCTTTCTGTCTCTTGCGCCGGAACCTTTTACAAGGAGAGTCCCCATGCCCAACAAGGATAGCTGCGGAGAATCGGTCCTGTCGGAATACGCCTCGATTGGCTGCAAGGCGCTCGATGAGTACATGGAGGCGTTCAATACCGGCAACGTGCACAAATGGTCAGCGGTTTTGCACTACCCGCACATACGCATCGCAGGAGAGCGCGTGCGGGTGTGGGAAACAAGAGAGGACTTTGCCAAAGACAACGATATGCGCCACCTGGAGAAAATCAACTGGGGTTACAATAAGTGGGACTGGCGGCAACTCGTGCAATTCGGCCCGGCCAAACTGCACTACTGCTTGCAACTTTCCCGCTACACGGTGAACGATGTGCTCATATCCTCCTTTGAAAGCCTGTACATTATTACCCGCATAGGCAACCGCTGGGCCGTTCAGGGCCGCTCAAGCTATGGCGGCGTATTTGCGGAAAATACCGGCTATTAAGGCCTTTGTGTCAACAGGCCATAGGCGATAGCAGTATAAAGCCCTGTCTCCGGACTATCAAACAGCCTTTGATAGTCCGGAGTTTTTTATGAGGCTGAAGGCCAGGCCGCTGTTTATCTCATAGAATCCATCTATGGCTTTCTACATCTTTCATCAATAATTCAATTGATCTATCCCGGCTTTTCCCCTTGACTAAAAGCGCTGGAACGGGCTATCGGCATGAAGATTCGTATCGATGCGCAGGCCCTTTTGCGCCCGCGCCGGAGATGAACCTCGCCTTATATTTTTCGCAATCGTCCGCCGCTTGTCAGAGCGGCGGGTCGGCACTGGTTTTTTTCACCTTATCAGAAGGACTGCACTTATGAAGAACCAGACCTCTTTGCTGCGAATAACGGGCATCCTGACTCTGGCGTTGGCCTTTACGGCCTTTGCCGGGGCCGATGCCCGGGCCGTCGCAACCAAAGCCGCAGGGGAGAAGCGCGCCGATGTCGTGACCATCGATGCCATGGCTGCGGACAAACCGCTGGAATTGCCCGCTGTCACCTTTCTGCACGAGCAGCACGCCAAAGCGCTGCAAGCCGCAGGCAAGGACTGCGCCAGTTGCCATACCCCACTGAAAGAGGGCGGCTACTCCTTCTCCTTTCTGAAGTCGGAACAGGCGCAGGGAGAGAAGCTGAAAGCTTTTTATCACGAAAGCTGTATCGGCTGCCACGCCGACATGGCGGGCACGGCGAAAAAAACCGGGCCGCAGGAAGGGGAATGCCGCTCCTGCCACGACAAGGCTCCCGCCTTTGCCGCCGAGCGGCAGGACGGCGGCCTTAACAAGCTGTCGCACTACAAGCATATTGCCTCCCCCGCTATCGCGCTCAAGGGGAACGAGCAAAATTGCGGCGTGTGCCACACGCAGTACGACCCAGAAAAGAAGGCGCAGGTCTGGGCCAAGGGCAAGGAAGACTCCTGGCGCGCCTCCTACCTGAACAGCACCGCCAGGGCCGCAGCGCTTAAAGCCGACCCGGACGCGCTTGACCCGGAAGGCCGCCGTCTGGCCGATCAGCCCAGCCTTGGCGCGTACGCGCACCAGAACTGTGTGAACTGCCACCTCAAGGCCGCTGCCGCGCCAAACGCCAAATCCGGCCCTGCGGACTGCGCAGGCTGCCACACGCCCATGGCCAGCATCGCCGTAGTGGAAGACCCTGCCAAAATCCCCTTTGAACGTCTTATGCGCGGCCAGGACGACAGCGTGCTCATGCTGCCCCCGGCGCAAAAAAATATGGATATCAAAGGCATGATGGCACCGGTGAGCTTTAATCATAAGTTCCACGAAGACATCAGCATGGACTGCCGTTCCTGCCACCACAAGAAAATCGATGCCTGCTCCTCCTGCCACAGCCTGGAAGGCAAAAAGGAAGGCGGCTTCGTGAATTTCGCCCAGGCCATGCATTCCGGCACGGCAAAGCAATCCTGCGTGGGCTGCCACAATATCGAAAAGCAAAAGCCCTCCTGCGCGGGCTGCCACATCACGCCGAGCGCGCGCCTTTCGCAAAGCTCCTGCGCCTCCTGCCATGCCGCGCCTGCTGGTGTTAAGGCGGCGGATGCGGAAAGCGGTGCCCTGCTGAACCTGGACGACAAGGCCCGCAAGACCCTGGCCGAAAGCGGCGTTGCCGAACGCGGTGCCAAGGCCCTCGCGGCCCTCCCGCTGGACTCCATCCCCGAAAGCGTGAGCATCGGCCTTTTGGCAAAGGAATATGAAGCTGCCAAACTGCCGCACCGCAAAATCGTTGCAAGCCTGATCGAGCAGCAGAAGAATAACCGCATGGCCACCGCCTTCCATACGGACCCGGCCACGCTGTGTCAGGGCTGCCACCACAACAGCCCGCTGTCCAAGACTCCTCCCAAGTGCGCAAGTTGCCACGGCGTTGATATGCAGCCCTCCCTGGGGAGCCTTCCCTCCCTCAAGGCCGCGTACCACCAGCAGTGCATGACCTGCCATGAGCGGATGGAGCAGAAGCCTCGCGCCACCGAGTGCGCCGACTGCCACAAGCCGCGCGGAAACTAAAAGGAGCCTGGATTATGCAACGTAGAAAATTCCTCAGTCTCCTGAGTGCGGGCGGCCTTGCGGCCGCCGTGTCCCCCACGGTCGGCAAGGCCGCGTC
>DBDO01000120.1:3542-6279 GCA_002293605.1 Desulfovibrionaceae bacterium UBA930 | reverse complement strand
TACTCTTACGGTACTCGACCGGAAGAAAAGGCGAAATCTGACGCAGCCGAGGGCAAAAAGACGCTCGTGACGGCACTACCTAGTAACGGTTCTTCGGCTTAATCCGCGCCGCCTTACCCTTCAGGCTGCGCAGGAAGAACAGGCGGCTGCGGCGTACGCGGCCTTCCTGCACCACTTCAACGGTCTCGATAAAGGGCGAATGCATGGGGAACACGCGTTCAACGCCCACGCCGCCGGAAATTTTACGCACGGTAAAGGTGCTGTCGGTTGTGCCTTTGCGCAGGCGGATCACGTTGCCCTGAAAAATCTGGACCCGTTCTTTTTCGCCTTCAACAATACGCATGTGCACCTTCACGGTATCCCCGGACTTGAAGCGGGGCAGATCGGCGCGCAGTTGTTCCTGCTCAATTTTCTTGATGATGTTCATATCTTCTCTTCCTTACATTGCTTCTGCATGCATTCGATTAGCGCCAATCGCCCAGAATCCGATCAAACACAATGGCTGCGGCGGAACGCACTGAAAGATGATTATACGCGCCATAGCCGCGCAATGCCGGCGCAAGGGCATGGCATTGCGCCAGGGCCTCGGGCGAGAGCCCGTGCCCGGTGCCGAAAAGCAGCAACACGGGCCTATGGCGCAGCGTTTGCGCTATGTCGCCAAAAGCGGTCAAGGGCGGTCCGCCCTTTTCCGATCGTGCCGAACTGCCTACCACCAGCGGTTCCTGTCCGGTCTTCTGCCTGATATCGTCCACGGCATCGGCAATGACCGCACCGCTTCGCACCAGCGAAAGAGCCGCATCCCGATCCGGATTGCCGCGTTTTCCAGGACCTTCCCGCCAGTGGGCGAGAATGCTGCGCAGCAATGCGCGCTGGTCTTCAAGGGGCGTAAGCACATAGTATCCGCCCAGACCATACGTGCACGAACTGCGGGCTATATCGTGAATGTCGAGATTTGTCAAAGAAACTGTGACGGAATTTTTTTCCCGATCCAGCACCGGATAATGCACCAGGGCGCAGTAAAGGTTCCTGCCGGGGCGCTCTTGGGTCTGCGCGCGCAAAAAGGCGGCATCGGCCTTGTCAAGCGGCGCTGTGGCGAGCAGGTCCGGCCTTGTTTCCAGGGTGCGCAGCAAGGAGGCCTGCCTGCGCCACAGGGCGATGCGCCCATGATCGCCGCTGCGCAAAACAGCAGGCACGGGGATATCCGCGAAGTCCTCGGGCCGGGTATAGTGCGGGTATTCCAGAAGCCCGGCGGAAAAGCTCTCTTCTTCGCCGGAATCCTCATGCCCCATAAAGCCCGGCAGCAGGCGGGCCACGGATTCGATAAGGCAGAGGGCTGCGGCCTCCCCCCCGTTGAGCACGAAATCACCCACGGAGAGGGGCTCTACCGGGAAGAGTTCCTCAATGCGGGCGTCCAGGCCCTCATAGCGGCCGCACAAAAGCGTAAGCACCGGGAAAGACTGCTGTATTTCCGTTTGGCGGCCTTGCTCAGGATTTCCCCAATGCCCATTCATCGGAGTTTCCTCATCCTTGCCCGCCCTGGCCCCGGCCTCTTTTTCAGAGCCTCTGGCAGCAGGGCCCGCGAGTTCCCTGGCCAGGGTCTGGGTAAAGGTCCGGCCCGAGGGGGACATAAAGAGAATGCGGCCCGGCTGGGCCTGCCCGCGCGGGCGGTGCCCCAGGGCGTAGAGCACATCCGCCACCGGTCCCGGCAGCATGACCATGCCGGGGCCGCCCCCGTAGGGGCGGTCATCCACGGTGCGGTGCTTATCCTTTGCCATGTCGCGCGGGTTATGCAGGGAAAAGGAGAGCACGCCAGCCTCCTGCGCGCGCTGCATCAGGGCGCAGGAAAGGGGGCCGGTGAAAAATTCCGGAAAAAGGGTAACGATATTGATGTGCATGAAGAGAAGCCCTCACCCGCCAAGGTAGATATCCAGCAGGCCGGGGGGCGGGGCGATGCGGGCGATCTGCGCCTTGCGGTCTATGCCGCGTATGAATTCTTCAACGGCCGGGAAGAGGATCTCCCTGCCCTGCGCGTCGCGAATGGCCCAAAGCAGTTGGCCTGCCGGGGCGCTGGCCTCTTCGATCCGCCCAAGCTCGCTCTCCCTGCCCTGTTCATCCAGCCAGAGCACGCTAAAGCCCTGCACATCCCGGAGCAGGGCAGCGCCCTCCGGGGGAGGCAGGCTTTGCCGCGCGACAAAAACCGTGTGCGAGCGCAAAAGCTCGGCTTCGTTCCTTGTTGCCACGCCTTCAAGCGAAAGCAGGAGCGAGCCGTGGTGCACGCGGCTGGCGCGCAGACGGTAAGGGCGAAAGGCCCCGCCCGCTCTGGGGCGCAGGTAGAGCATGCAGTCTTCGCTATCGGGGAGTTCGCCCGTGAGCGTAAAGACCAGCTCGCCCCGGATGCCGTGGGCCTTGCTCAGGTATCCTGCGGGCAGCAACTCTTCTTCGGAAAGCGGGGCAGAGGGCTTGGGGAGTGTGCTCATCTGGGCTGTCTTTGTGGGAGAGTCTTTATGGGGCGTCTTTGCCAGGCGAGGCCGGAAGCATCTCCCGAAAAAAGGGAGGGACGCGCACTTCCACGCCCAGATACAGCGCTGCACAATGTATCTGGAAGTGGAAGTACCCGCTCCTTGCAAGGTCCGGGCTAAAGCACCGGAGGCGGACGCAGACTATGACGGAAAAACCCGCCGCCACCCCGAAAAGAGGCGGGGCTGCAAGAGCGCAGGAAGGCGGCTGGCAAAGCGCT
>DBDO01000120.1:0-3480 GCA_002293605.1 Desulfovibrionaceae bacterium UBA930 | reverse complement strand
CCTGCTTGCCGATGACCTTGCCCAGATCATCCTTGGCGACGCGCAGTTCATACACAATAGTCTGCTCGCCGCCCACTTCCGTAACCTGCACTTCTTCGGGCTTGTCCACCAAGGACTTGGCAATGTACTCGACCAGTTCTTTCAGCATGAGGCACCTCGCGGGAGTTGTATCCGCATGATTCGGCACGGGGGGTAATGGCCCATTCCGCGAATGCGAAGGCCGGAGCCTGTGCCCGGCGGTTCAAGCTAAAAGGATCCGGTGCCGTCAGCGCAACGACTTCAGCAGATTGCGCACGGTATCAGACGGCTCTGCGCCCAGATCCAGCCATTTTTTCACTTTTTCCTGATCGATCTGCACTGTCGCGGGCTCGGTCATGGGGTTGTAGTGACCGAGGAATTCCAGCGGACGACCGTCCCTGCGCGTATCAGCGTTGATGGCTACCACGCGGTAGAACGGACGTTTCTTGCTGCCCGCTCGTGTCAGTCTCAATTTAACAGCCATGTTGCTCTCCCTGATTGTCTCTGTTTACGTTGTGTCGGCGAAAAGCGCAAGCAGGTCTTTGCCTCAATTCAAGCGCCCGCGCAAGCAAAAAAATTTCATCACGGGCAAGGCCCCGGTTTCAGACCTGCCCTGCAGGGCCTATTTTCGATTTTTCTTTTTCCGTTTGCGCTCGTCTTTTCGCTTCTGGCGCAATTTTTTCTGCTCGTCATCGGAAATCGGGGCCAAAGCGCCCCCGCCCAGACCCGGCATACCTGGCATAGGGGGCATACCCGGCATGGGGGGCATGCCTCCCATGCCCATGCCGGAGGGAATGCGCGGCAGCCTGCCGCCAAGGCCCGGCATGCCTTTGGGCATTTTGCCGCCGCCCCCGGTAAGTTTTTGCATCATGCCGCGCATGGTGCCGAACTGCTTGAGCAGTTGGTTCACCTCGGCCACAGTTCGCCCGCTGCCCTTGGCAATGCGTTGTTTGCGGCTCGGTGTGATGCAGTTCGGATCCAGGCGCTCTTTTTTGGTCATGGAGTTGATGATGGCCTCGACCTTACCCATCTCCTTGTCCGGCAAAGCACCGTTGCCGAGCTGGCGGCTGATGTTTCCCAGGCCGGGAATAAGCTTGAGCAGCCCCTCCAGGGAGCCCAGCTTTTTCATGCGCCGCATCTGGGTCCGGAAGTCTTCGAAGTTGAACTCCGCCTTCTGGAACTTGCGGGTAAGCTCTTCGGCTTCTTCGGCCTCAATGGCGGTCTGGGCCTTTTCGATGAGCGTGAGCATGTCGCCCATGCCGAGAATGCGCCCGGCAATGCGATCCGGAAAAAAGGGCTCAAGCTCGGAAATCTTTTCGCCCATGCCCACAAACTTGATGCTCTTGCCGGTGACCGACTTGATGGAAAGCGCGGCCCCGCCACGGGCATCGCCGTCCATCTTGGTCAGCACCACGCCGCTGACATCCAGGGCCTTATCAAAGGCTTCGGCCACGGTCACGGCGTCCTGGCCGGTCATGGCATCGGCCACGAACAAAATTTCCTGCGGGCGCACCCGCTCCTTGATGGTCACAAGCTCGCGCATCAAGGCTTCGTCAATGTGCAAGCGGCCTGCGGTGTCCAGCAGCACCACGTCGCAACCCGCGCTTTGGGCCTCCCGGATCGCGTTTGCCGCGATATCCGCCGGATTCATCAAGGTGGTGGAAGGGTAACAGGGCACGTCGAGCTGCCGGGCAAGGGTCGCAAGCTGCTCAATGGCCGCCGGGCGGTATATGTCGGCAGGGGCGAAATAGGGCTTGTGCTTCTGCTCTTGCAGCCAGTAGGCGAGCTTGCCCGCTGAGGTGGTTTTGCCCGAGCCCTGCAAGCCCACCATCATGATCACATGCGGGGCGGGGCCGGAAAGGTTCAGACCTGCGGCATCGCCGCCAAGCAGGGCTACCAGTTCCTCGTGAACTATTTTCACCACCTGCTGGGCGGGATTCAAATTTTTCGCGATATCGCTGCCAAGGGCCCGCTCGCGCACCCGCTCGACAAAGTCTTTAACAACCTTGAAGTTGACATCCGCCTCAAGCAGGGCCAGGCGTACCTCGCGCAGGCCTTCCTGGATATTGGATTCGTCAAGCCGGGCGCGTCCGCCGAACTTGCGGAAAACGCCGCCAAGCCTGTCGGAAAGAGCGTCGAACATAGTGTATCCTGTGGGGCCGCGCCCCGTGCTGAAATTCGGGCATCCGTGCAGATCCTTGCCGGGCACGGAAGAAGGGCTTGCTTGTTACGCCTGCCCAGGGGAAAAGTCAAGAACGGCTGCCGGAACGGAATACTGTAAATTTGCTCTAGAATTGAGATGTCAACGAAGAGCGGACCATATATGCCGAACGGGAAAGTCCCCGGATTTTCGCCATTTTGTCAATGGCTGCTAGAGCATAGCGGGGGACAGTAATATTGACGCGCTCCGTTACCTTTTCCAGAAAGGCCGTGTCCACGTCCACCAGGAGAAGAACGCGGCCCTGGGCCTCCGGGGAGGACTGCACGCTCTCCAGAAGACTGGGGAGGGGGAAAAGAGCCGGGTCTTCTCCCTCCATCCATGTTTCTACGGCGTCCTGCACAGCGGCCAGCAGCATATCCAGGGTGTCACCCATAGGATAGCAGCCCGGAAAATCGGGCAACAGCCCGCCATATGCGCTGTTGCTGCTTTTATAAATGATCATGGGGAAATGCATGGCTACCTCAGTTTTTCGCCAATTTGCTGTTCCATTTTCTTCAAAAGCTCGATGTCGATTTCATGCGATCCCTTGCTTACAACGGTCCAGCGCCCGTCCGGATGCCGGAATTTGGCATGTTTTTTTGTGCCGCTTTCCTGGAAGCCGAGGCTTCGTAGTTTCCGGATGAGTTCTCGCGTATTCATGAAAATACAATACACACCATACACACTCAAATCAAGAAAAAATACTTAATCACCAGAAAATATTCGAATACCGGACCTTTCAGGCCTGCATTGGGTAAGGCGCTTTCAGGTAAGGGGCTTTGGAAAAAGGCGCAGGTGGCATATCCGGCCCGGCCCGCTCGGGTGCGCCTCAGGGCAATCGAATGAAGCTGNNGGGTGCGCCTGCCTGCGCTTGAAAAAAAATAGAGATATGCTAGACTGTTTTACATAGAGCTTTCCGGCCAGGGGCACCCTGCGTCCGCCCTTTCCGGAACTCCGCATTTTCATGGAGGTTTTTTTATGAAAAAAATACTGGTCATATGTATGACTGCCTGCCTGCTCATGCCGCTGTGGCTTGCCGGCTGCGCGCCGAAAGTCGGCGGCAGCGACTATAACGCCGGAACCGTGCGCTCCACGCAAAAGGTTTCCTACGGCACGGTGCAGAGCGTGCGGAACGTGCATATTGAAAATGACGAAAGCCTCGGCACGGCGGTTGGAACCGTTGGCGGCGGCGTTGCGGGCGGCGTGCTCGGCAGCCTGATCGGCAGAGGCACGGGCAGAACCCTGGCCACTTTGGGCGGGGC
>DBDO01000001.1 GCA_002293605.1 Desulfovibrionaceae bacterium UBA930 | reverse complement strand
TGGGACGACCCGCGCATGCCCACCCTGGCCGGAATACGCCGCCGGGGCGTGCCGCCCGAAGCCTTGCGCGAGTTCGCGCGGCGCATCGGCATCTCACGCGCCGACAATATTGTGGAATACAGCTTTTTCGAGTTCTGCGTGCGCGAAGCCCTGAACCGCACAGCCCCGCGCGCCATGGCCGTGCTGAATCCGCTCAAGGTAATTATTGAAAACTACCCGGAAAATCAGGTGGAGTGGTTTGACCTGCCTCTGACCCCGGATCAGCCGGAAAAGGGCGTGCGCCGCATTCCCTTTTCGCGCGAAATCTGGATTGAGCGCGAAGATTTTCGCGAGGAAGCCCCGAAAAAATTTTTCCGCCTCGCACCGGGCAAGGAGGTGCGCCTGCGCTGCGCCTACTATATCACCTGCACTAAGGTGTTGAAAGACGAACAAGGCGAGATCACTGCGCTCGTCTGCACCTACGACCCGGAAAGCCGGGGCGGCGGCACGCCGGATAACCGCAAGGTCAAAGGCACCCTGCACTGGGTTTCCGCCTCGCACGCCCATGAAGCGGAGATTCGCCTGTACGGCGATCTCTTTCTCAAGGACGACCCGAATGCCGTGGATGAAGGGCAAAGCTTTCTTGACGGCATCAACCCGGATTCGCTCAAGGTGCTTACCGGCCTTGTCGATCCCAGCCTGCTGGACTGCCGCCCCGGCGAGGTGGTACAGTTTGAGCGCCTGGGCTATTTCTGTCTGGACCCGGACAGCGGCCCGGAGCGCCCCGTCTTCAACCGCACTGCCACGCTCAAGGATACCTGGGCGAAAATAGAACAAAAATAGGTAAAGGAACCCCCATATATGCCCCGTTCAATCTGTAACTCGCTGAACCCCTTTCTGGCCATGGACGTGCTGGAGCGGGCACTTGCGCTGGAGGCGCAAGGCCGCCGGATCATCCATATGGAAGTGGGGCAGCCGGACTTTCCCACCCCCGAATGCGTGCTCGAAGCCGCAAGTAAAGCCATGCGCGATGGCCATACCGGCTATACGCACAGCATGGGCATGCTGCCTCTGCGCGAAGGCATTGCCGCCTATTACGAGCGCGAATACGGACTCCCTGTCAGCCCCGAGCGCATTGTGGTCACCAACGGCTCCTCGCCCGGCCTGATGGCCGTGTTCTCGGCCCTGTGCGATCCGGGCGATAGGGTGATCATGGCCGACCCCGCCTATGCCTGCTATGAAAACGTGGTCCGCTTTGCGGGCGGTACGGCCCTTCGTATTCCCGCAGCAGAGGAACAGGGCTTTCAGCTTTCGCCCGAAGCCGTGCGCGAAGAGGCGGACAAAGGCGCGCGGGCCGTGGTGATCAACTCCCCTTCCAACCCGGCCGGAACGCTTATCGATCGCAAGGCCATGCAGGGTCTGGCCGAGGCCGCGCAAAAGGCCGGGGCACTGCTTGTTTCCGATGAGATCTACCACGGGCTGGTATACGAGGGAGAAGCTGTCTGCGCCTTGGAAGTCTCGGACGAGGCCGTGGTGCTGGACGGTTTTTCCAAGCGCTATGCCATGACCGGCTGGCGTCTGGGCTGGATGGTGCTTCCCGAGCGCCTGCTGCCCGCAATCAGCGTTATGCAGCAGAACTTTTTTATTTCCTCCAACAGTGTGTCCCAATGGGCCGGTCTGGCCGCCTTACGCTGCGCAGGGGACGATGTGGCCCGCATGGCCGCCGAATACGACCGGCGGCGGCTGTATATTATGGATCGCCTGCGCGCGCTCGGTTTTGGCGTGCGCTCCCACCCGGTCGGGGCCTTTTACGTGCTGGCAGACGCAAGCCCGCTTTTCGGCGGCAAAAAACCGGACAGCCTTGCCCTGGCCTTTGACATCCTGGAAAAGGCGGGCGTGGGCGTAACGCCGGGCATCGACTTCGGCAAAGGCGCGGAAGGCTATATCCGCTTCAGCTACGCCTCCTCAATGGAGAATATCGAAGAGGCCATGCACCGGCTTGAACGCTACCGGGAAGGCTTGGAATAGAAGTAAACGGCGGCTGACGGCGGATTTTCTCTTGTGTAATCAGTTTTCGCCGTCAGCGGCTTCCAACGGCATCTGTGCTCCGCGCCAGGATGCAGGAAATAGCCTCGGGGTTGTGGCAATAACAGGTAATGCTCCCAAACAAAACATACCTTAGCCTGACAACTAAACGCTATGGAGATTCATATGACAACTGAAACTCGTATTTTTTCAGCAAACTTAGAAAATTATAGCTCACGACTGAATGTTTCTTTTGAAAAAGCTATTGCTGAGGCTGTTGTCAACTCTCTTCAAGCAAAGGCAAATAATATTGAAGTAAATATAAAAACATTTCAAGATGGGAATATTGAATATGTTGAGGTAATAGATGATGGTGAAGGATTCACAGATTTCAATATAAACTCATTTTTTGATTTACATTCAGACTATAAAAAATGTATCGGAGGGAAAGGAGTCGGCAGGGCAACGTGGTTTAAATTTTTTAGCATTATCTCTGTGGATTCTATATTTAAAATAAACAATAAATATAAACATGTTGCATTTACATTTAAAAAAAATGATCGTGAAGTCAATATTGATAAAAAAACTATTGACAATTTATACACAAAAACATCAATAAAAATGTCCATCTATATTGCACGTCAAGTTCTTCAAAATCTTCAACATACTTTAAAATCATATCTTTTAAAAGAAATGGCTTTGATGCTATATAGACTTGAGCGTCAATTTATAATTCGTCTTAATTTTATCGAAAGTGATGGTTCTTGTACTAATCAGATTATAGATCAGAGCGACTTACCTGTTAATATAAAAAAATATGATTTTGATGTAAAAATAGAAAAAGAAAATAAAAAATTCTCTCTCCACTGTATTCATTTTGAGACAAAATCAGGGAATAAGGTTGAAACTGGATTTGTTGCTGGTGATAGAACGCTTTCTAGCTTTGAAGCAGCCTTAGGTCTAAAAGTAAAGTCTCCAACAACACAGTATTCAGGCCAATATTGGTTATTACTTGAATCGCAATTGCTCACTGAGGGAAAATTTACCTCAGATGATAGAGAAACGGTGATCTTCCCTGAAGGGCAAGATCTTTGGGGGAATGACGTACGAACAGAAATACGAGGAAAATTGTCCGCCGCGATATCTATG
>DBDO01000148.1 GCA_002293605.1 Desulfovibrionaceae bacterium UBA930 | reverse complement strand
GCAGGAAGCCGTGCGTCTGGCCAGGGAAGAACGCCTTGGCCGCAAGCGCTCCCAAGTGGGAGATACACAGGCCCCCCAGGCGGACAGCGCCATGGCTCTGCCCCCGCCCTTGCCCTCCCAAGGCCTTGCCGAAGCCCCGCAGCAGTCGCTGTCTGCCCCCTTGCTTCCCGCAACGCTTCCGGCAAACGCCCCTGAAAAAAACGTCCCGCCCGTGCAGGCCAAAGCGCAGGAAGAGCCCCCCGAAGCGCCAGCCAGTTTGCTTTCCGCTCCAGCCGCTCCGGCCAGCCCTGCCGGAAAGGCAAACGAGGAAAAGAGCGCCTCAACCCTTGCCTTTGCTGTGGAAAGATGGCGGCAAGCCTGGGAAAAGGGCGATCTGGACGCCTACATGGCCTGCTATGACGCAAGCGCCAGGCAAGGCTCGCGCAAAACAGCCGCTGCCATCAGGGAGCACAAGAAAGAACTCTGGCAGCGCGCCAGGCCCGCCACCCTGGGCCTGGAAGGGCTGCGCCTGAGCATACAGGGTACACGTGCCCGCGCGGTCATGCGCCAGAACTACAGGGACGAAAACGGCAAAGGAGATACAGGGCGCAAAACGCTTGCCTTTGTGCTCAAAGACGGCGCGTGGCTCATCACGCAGGAAGACTGGAGTGCTCTGCCTCATGAAACCGGTAATTAAAAAACAGTCCCACTATAACCTTCTTATTATGCGGGACGATGATACGCAGGCCAGAACCTACCGGGTTCACGGCAGGTGGTTGCGCCTTTTCTTCTACCTGCTCCTCGTACTCATGCTCGGCGGCGCGGCTGGAATCTCGGGCGGCGTTCATTATTGGAAGAAATACCGGATGCTTTCCGCACGCTTTGATAACCAGGAGCGGGAAGTCAGCGACATGCGCCTTCAGCTTGAACGCCTTGTCACCCTGGAAACGGTGATCTCGGCGAGCAACGGCACCATACCGCAGGCCCGGCACGCCGAAATCGGGGTCATGCCCGTAAGCAATGCCACCGCGCCCGGGATCTCGGCCAATGCCACCGCAGCTGCGTCTCAAAGCGTCCTTGCAGGCGAAAAAACGCGCAACGCCACACTTTTGACAGTTAACGCCACGATCGGCGCTGCGGATAAAACAATGTCCGCAGGCAACGCCACCCGGACAGAAAACCGGGCCGCTTCCCTTCCGCAAATTTCCGGCGGGCAAAGCCCTTTGCGCATTGCCGGGTTCTCCTGCCGCGCTACCGGGCAGCAGCGCTTGCGCATCAGCTATGAGCTCTCCACTGAATTTAATGAAGAACAGCGCATGATTTCCGGCATGGTCAAGTATTTTGCCGTGTTCGCCAGCGGGGCCAGGCTAGAACTGTCCGCTTATGAAAGCGATGGTTCGCGCTTCTCCATTACCCGAATGAAGTTGATGCAAAGCTCCGCCCGGCTGCCCCAGGGCTATATGGCAGGCGAAGTGCGTAAGGTCGATGTGCAGATTGAACTGAGCGATGGCAGCAAATTCGAAGAGCGCTTTGACGTGAACGAGATGCAGTAGAGGTAAGGAGAAACTATGCCGCCCCTGTTGGACTTCGGGGAATACCTGGAGAAGATGCTGTCCGTCCCGCGTCCGGGCGCGGAGAATATACTCGCTTACTATGAGCACCGCATCGGTGCCATTGGGCGCGACCCCCGTCTGCTGCTCCTGCCTCTGGATGACCATCTCGCGCACAGGGGCGATGGCATCTTTGAAAGCCTCAAATATGTAGACGGACGGATATACCAGCTTGAAAGCCACCTGGAGCGCATGCAGCGTTCGGCTGTCGGCATTGCCCTCAGCCCGCCCTGTTCGTGGGAGGAAATACGGGAATTGATTCTGGCCGTAGCTGCTGCAGGGGGCGAAAAGACCGGAGGCATACGGGTGCTGCTGGGCCGGGGGCCGGGAGGCTTTGGTATTGACCCGGCGGAAAGCCCCGAATCCAGTCTGTATATCGTGGCCTGCCGTTTCACCCCCAAAGCCGAAAGCTGGTACAGGCAGGGGCTTAAGGGCTTTCGCACCAGCATCCCCGCCAAACAGGACTATCTGGCAAAGATCAAGAGCGCCAATTATCTGCCGAACGTGCTGATGATGCAAGAAGCGCGCGAACGCGGCAAAGATGTGCCTTTTTGCTTTGACGAGGAGGGTTTTCTCGCCGAAAGCGCCGTTGCCAATATCTGTCTGGTGAACAGCGAGGGCCTGCTCGAAGTGCCGGAATTCACCCATGCCCTCCCCGGCACAACGGTACGGCGCGCCCTGGAACTGCTGGAAGGCCGGGTGGAGTGGCGGATGCGCCGGATCAGGGAAGAGGACATCTTTTGCGCGTCCGAAGTGCTGGTGCTGGGCACCGGCCCCGGCTGCGCGGCTGTTGTGGAATACGAAGGCAGGCGTATCGGAAGCGGCGGGCAGGGGCGGCGCTGCCTTCTGCTGCGCTCGCTCATACAAAAAGACCTCAGGGACACGGGTTTGCCTGTGCCGGGTTTAACGTCCTGAGAATCCACATAAGGCCCGCCTCATGAAGCCTTCTCATCTCCACAGCCTGCATGGCCGGGTCCATGCGATCATTCCGGCCCGCTACGCCTCCACCCGTTTTCCCGGCAAACCCCTGGTACTCCTGTACGGCAAGCCGATGTTCTGGCATGTCTGGTCCAGGGCCATGCGCTGCCCCCTGCTCGCTTCGGTCACCCTGGCCACGGATGATGAGCGGATTAAGGCGGAGGCCGAAAGACTCGGCGTGCCCGTGCTGATGACCGGCAGCAGCCACCAGAGCGGTACGGATCGCGTGCATGAAGCGGCCCGCCTGCTCGATTTGCCGCAAGAGGCTGTTGTCCTCAACATCCAGGGGGACGAACCGGCGCTCGACCCCGAGGCCCTTGGCCTGCTGGCCGCAGCCTTTGCCGACCCTGCGGTGCGGGCAGCCACCCTGGCCCATTCGCTCGACCCATCCGCCATGCTCCGCCCGGACACGGTCAAGGTCGTGCTCGCGGCAAACGGCGATGCCCTCTATTTTTCCAGAGCCGCCATTCCCTTTTCCCGCGATGGCGAACGCTTCCTGCCCGTATACGGGCATATAGGGCTGTACGGCTTTACCATGCAGACCCTTGAGCGTTTCGTGGCCCTGCCTCCCTCGCCCCTGGAGCGCACGGAAAAACTGGAACAGCTCCGCCTGCTGGAAAACGGCATTCCCCTGCGCGTGCTGCTCGTTGAAAAAGCTTTTGTCGGAGTCGATCAGGCGGAAGATCTGGCACGGGTGCTTCCCTTGCTGGCGGCCCCTTGACCTGCCTTTATCCGAGCCTTGCGCTGGCGGCTGTTTCGGTTTAGGTTCAAACTTCATGATTTTTCCGGGTCTTGCACAGGCTTTGCGCTGCAGTCCGGCCCGAACTGATTCCCGAACATGCGCGGCGCTGTGCCGCGCACGGACGAAGCATCCGCCCCTCAACTTCTTTTCCGGGAGGTTCCTTGCGATGTCTTTGAAAACGCTTGCTTTTTCTCTCGTCATCACCCTGGCTGCGGCCACCTGCGCCCTGGCTGCCGAGCCCGTCAAAATCGGTGTCTATCTGCCGCTTACCGGGCAGAACGCCTTTGGCGGGCAACTTGAGCTTGAAGGCGTGCAACTGGCGCATAAGGAAATGCCCAAAGTGCTCGGTCGCGATGTCGAACTCGTCATTGTCGACAACAAGTCCGACAAGGTCGAGGCGGCCAACGCGGTTATGCGCCTGACCTCCAAGGACAAGGTAGTCGGCATCATCGGCACCTACGGTTCCTCCCTGGCCCTGGCCGGGGGCGAAGTGGCAGAAAGCGCCAAAACGCCGGTTATCGGCACCTCCTGCACCAACCCCCTGGTTACCGACGGCAAAAAATACTATTTTCGGGCCTGCTTTATCGACCCCTACCAGGGCGCGGGCGCGGCCACCTATGCAGTGAGAAACCTGAAGGCCAAAAAAGCGGCCATTCTCAAGGAAGTCTCTAATGACTATGCCGTGGGCCTTGCCGCCTTTTTCAGCCGTTCTTTCAAAAAACTGGACGGCGTAGTGCTGGCCAACCTGAACTATAATGCCGATGACAAGGATTTTACCGCGCAGTTGACCGAAATAATCAGCCAAAAACCGGATGTGCTCTTTATCCCCGCCTATTTTGCCGAAGGCGCGATCATCATGAAGCAGGCGCGCGAACTTGGGGCCACCTTCCGGATCATGGGCGGCGATGCCATGGACAACCCGGAAACCGTGACCATCGGCGGCAAGGCGGTTGAAGGCTTTTTGCATACCACTTTCCCCTATGACATGACCATGCCCGACATGAACGAAACAGCCAAAAAGTTCACCGCGAACTGGAAGGGCTTTCGGCCGGGCAAGGACCCCAACGTGAACGCGGCCCTCGGCTACACCTGCTATATGATGTTCATGAAAGCCATTGAAACCGCAGGCGGCACGGACAAGGAAAAGATCACCGCCGCCCTGGCCGGGCTCAAAGACTTCCCGGCCGTGACCGGCATGTTGAGCATCAATGACAGCCACGATGCCGAAATGCCCATAGGGGTCATTGAGATCAAAAACGGCAAGCGCGTCTACCTTGGTGAAGTAAAGCCGGAAATGTAAGCGGATACTGACTTTGCGGGGCTTTGCCCCGCACCCCGCCAGGGGCAATTGCCCCTGGACCTCTGATCCCGGAAAGCGGCGCAGCCGCTTTCCGGAAAATTGCGGGTGCAGGGGACGTGGTCCCCTGCCGGGGAGGTTTGGAGGGGCAGCGCCCCTCCAGCAAAAGCTCTGGGGAGGCAGCATCTCTCCGGATAGATATACGGCAACACGCGCAGAGGAAATGCATGTCCCTGGAGATGTTCACCCAGCACCTGTTCAACGCTCTGGCGCTCGGAGCCTTGTACGGACTGATCGCCATCGGCTATACGATGGTCTACGGTATTTTGCGCCTGATCAACTTCGCCCACGGCGATATATTCATGGTCGGTGCCTACCTTGTTTTTTTTACCACCGTGGCCTTTATGCCTGCCTGGGCTGCGGCTCTGCTGGTCGCGCTCGCCTTGCTGGTCTTTTACGCCGTATTTTTCGGAACGCGGCGTCCGCCCCTCTGGTTCTGGCCGCCCCTGTTCTTTTTTTGCCTCACAGCGTTCTATTACGGTTTTTTCGCCCCGCGCGACTTTACGCCGCCCTGGACCGTAGCCGTGGCGTTTTCCATCATGGTCACCAGCGCCATTGGCATTGCCGTGGACCGCGTGGCCTACCGCCCGCTACGCGATGCGCCCCGCATCTCCGCCCTGATCAGCGCCATTGGCGTTTCCTTTCTGCTGGAAAACCTCGGGGTGGTGATCTTCACCGGCCTGCCCCGCCCGGTACTGCAACCCGAAGCCCTGGTTACGCCGCTGGTCTTCAGCATGTCGGCCCTTACCGGCAATCCGGAAAGTCTGGTGCGCGTGGCTCCCATAGCCCTCATCGTGCCGTTGGTTTCGGCTTTTCTGGTCGCGGGCCTGCTCTATATCATTCACAGGACCAAGCCGGGCCTTGCCATGCGCTCCATTTCCACGGACATCGAGACTACCCGCCTGATGGGCGTTTCGGTGAACAAGGTAATCGCCCTGACCTTTGGTCTGGGTTCGGCCCTGGCCGCCTGCGCGGGCATCATGTGGGCGCTCAGATACCCGCAGGTGCACCCCTACATGGGCATGCTGCCAGGCTTTAAGGCCTTTATCGCCGCCGTGTTCGGCGGTATCGGGTCCATCCGGGGGGCCATGGTCGGCGGCCTGCTGCTCGGCTTTATCGAAATCATGCTGGTGGCCTTTTTCCCCTCGCTTTCCGGCTACCGCGATGCCTTTGCCTTTGTGCTGCTTATCGTGATTCTGCTCTGGAGGCCCAGCGGGCTGATGGGCCGCGCAATGGAGGAGAAGATATGACCGGCGCAAGGCGCGACTGCCTCCTTAATGTTTTGCTGATCGGTCTGCTCTTTTTTTTGCTCCATGTGGCGGAGCAGCAGCTTGACGCGTACAGCATCCGAATTTTGAGCCTGGTGGCGGTCAACGCCATTCTGGCCGTTTCCTTAAACCTCATTTACGGCTTTACCGGCATGTTCTCTCTGGGCCATGCCGGGTTCATGGCTATCGGCGCCTATGTCTGCGCCCTGCTCATCTTGAGCCCGGCCCAAAAGGAAAGCATGTGGATTCTGGAAGAGATTCAGCCCTGGCTGGCTCATCTTTCCGCGCCGCAGCTCTTTGCCGGGCTGTTTTCCGACCCGGATATGGCCAGACAGCTCGGCTTTCTCTGCGCGGTGAGCCTGGGCGGACTCGCGGCCGCGCTGTGCGGGATAGTGATCGCCCTGCCCGTGCTGCGCCTTGGCGGCGACTATCTCGGCATCGCCACCTTAGGCTTTGCCGAAATCATCCGGGTGTTGATCGTCAACGCTGCATCCCTCACCAACGGTTCGCTGGGCATCAAGGGCATTCCGCAATACGCCACCCTGTGGTGGAATTACGGCTGGCTGCTCTTTACCCTGTATGTGATAGTGACGCTTCTGCGCAGCAGCACGGGCGCGGCCTTCAAGGCTGTGCGCGATGACGAGATTGCGGCCAGGGTCATGGGGGTGAACACCTTTTATCACCGGGTGCTCTCCTTCACTATCGGTGCCTTTTTCGCCGGTGTGGGCGGTGCCCTGACAGCGGCCCTTATTTCCACCATCGACCCAAAGATGTTCAACTTCATGCTGACTTTTAACGTGCTTATGATCGTTGTGGCCGGGGGACTTGGCTCCATTACCGGCTCGGTCATCGGCAGCGTTGTGATCACCGTGATGCTGGAACTGCTGCGCCCGGTCGACAGCTTTGCGCCGGGCACGCGCATGGTACTGTTCTCCCTGCTGCTGCTCGGGATCATCCTGTTTCGGCGCAAAGGATTGATGGGCACGCGCGAATTTTCCTGGCACATTCTTTTCCGTCCCCGGAGGCAACAGTGAGCGCCGCAAGCGAAAGGGTCCACATGCGAGAATCTTTGCACGCGGCACCGTCTCTGCGTCTGGAACTAGATGCGGCGACCATGCGCTTTGGCGGCATCACCGCTGTAAGCGCCCTGGACATGGCCATTCCGCGCGGCTTGATAGCCGGGCTGATCGGCCCGAACGGCGCGGGAAAAACCACGGTCTTCAACATGATCACCGGTTTTTACACCCCGAGTTCTGGCGCGATCCGCTTTAACGGACGCGCCATCACCGGCCTTGCGCCGCACCGTATCTGCAAGTACGGCATTGCCCGTACCTTTCAGAACATCCGGCTTTTTTCAGGCCTCTCCGCCCTGCAGAACGTTATGATCGGCTCCTACCTGCGCAGGAAAAGTTCATGGTGGATGGCCCCGCTGCAATTGCCCCTGGTACGGCGGGAGGCCAAGGCCTCCTTTGAGCAGGCCATGCATTTGCTGGAGCGTCTGGATCTGGCCGATGTGGCTGATCAGCCCGCAACTGCCCTGCCTTACGGCGCGCAGCGCCGCCTTGAAATTGCAAGGGCCCTGGCCACGCAGCCGCAGCTCCTGCTGCTGGACGAGCCTGCCGCAGGCATGAACCCGCAGGAATCCGCCGAGCTGATGGACCTGATTCGGGGGATTCGCGAGGATTTTGACCTAACTATCCTGCTTATCGAGCACGACATGAAGGTGGTCATGGGCGTATGCGCCCACATTTGGGTTCTGGAATACGGCATGTGCATTGCCGAGGGCAGCCCGGACGCCATCCGGGGCAACCCTGCGGTTATCAAGGCTTATCTTGGCGAGGAGTATGACGCCAATGCTCAAGATTAACAATCTCCGGGTGTTTTACGGCGGCATCCACGCGGTCAAGGGCATCTCCCTGCATATTCCGGAAGGAAAAATCGTCACCCTGATCGGAGCCAACGGCGCGGGCAAATCCAGCACTGTCAGGGCTATTTCCGGTCTGGTGAAGGCGGAAGGGGAAATTATCCATAAATCCGGCCAGAACCTTATCGGCAAGCCGAGCGAAGACATCGTGCGCCTCGGCATTGCCCTCAGCCCGGAAGGACGCCGCATTTTGCCCCAGCTCACGGTGGAGGAAAACCTGCGCCTTGGGGCCTATATCCGCAGCGATAAAGAGGGCGTGCAGCAGGATATCGAATGGGTGTTCGACCTTTTCCCGCGTCTGCGCGAGCGTGCCTGGCAGCCCGGCGGCACCCTATCCGGCGGGGAACAGCAGATGCTGGCCGTGGGCCGTGCCCTGATGAGCCGTCCGGATCTGCTCATGCTGGATGAGCCCTCGCTTGGCCTTGCGCCGATTCTGGTGCGGGAAATATTTGAAA
Organism: Desulfovibrionaceae bacterium UBA930; assembly: GCA_002293605.1. GTDB lineage: Bacteria > Desulfobacterota > Desulfovibrionia > Desulfovibrionales > Desulfovibrionaceae > Frigididesulfovibrio. The sequence continues at coordinate 228 of DBDO01000148.1, read as the reverse complement.
TTATCAAGCATATCAACACACTGGGTAAAACAGTACTGCTGATAGAACAAAACGCCTTTGCGGCGCTTTCTGTAGCCCACCATGCCTATATTCTGGAAACCGGGGCTGTGGCTCTGGAAGGTGCAGGGCAGGAACTGCTCCATAACCCGCAAGTGAAAAAGGCCTACCTTGGCGGATAAAGGGGCTTTGAAGAAGGGCTGCGTTTTTTATTCGGATTCTCCATAGAAA
>DBDO01000039.1 GCA_002293605.1 Desulfovibrionaceae bacterium UBA930 | reverse complement strand
GTGGATGCGTTTTGGGCTTCAAGCAGGGCCTCATTGGCCGTGCCTTGCGCCTTATGGGCTGTGGCAAGGGCCTGCTGCGCAGAGTTCCCGGCCTCTGCGGCCAAGCCCCCAAGCTCGTTAATGGCACGCTCGGTCTGGGCCAAAGCCGATACGCCGGAAAGCGCTTCCGGCCCTAAAGGGACATAGTGAAAATCAACGGACATATGCATAGCCTCCTAATCATGCTTAATGCAGTATAAAAGAGCTATATTGCGGGGGCGGACTCTGGCACCGGTAGTAAAAACCCGTTGGGGGGTACATGCAATGCCAGACCAGGGGATCTCATCGCCGCTGTAAGTAAGTTCGCGCTCGCCATCGTAATCGGCAATTGCCGTTTCAAGTCCCCCCCCAGCCAGGGCATCGCGTCCCATAGCATATATACTCTGGTCGAAAGCCCAATCAGCCAGCACCCGTGTTGCGTTTTGCACGGACCCAAGCGCTCTGTAGGGGTCTGTGCCAAAAGAAGAGCTGTTCAGCCCCCGCACAAAAAGCCCGCGCATATCCGGCGTTGTCGCCTTACCGAGTTGGGCGTAGAGCTTTGGGTAGGCGGTCACGCTGAAGGCCGAGCCGTCGCAGGGCAAATAGCCTTCCGGCGCTGCCGCGCTGTGGAACATGATTATCGTGCCCACAGGGTTGCCCAACAAAGAAGCGCCTCCACCGCCCGTAAGCATTTTAAGAAATTCAAGCCAGTAGGCTTCATTCGTCCCTGGCGATACCGCGCCGCCAGGGCTGTTCGGGCCGTTTGCCTGCACGCACCACCAGAGCTTTCCCTGATGGAATACAAGGCTTGGCGGGGCGTAATTGAGACCGGCGCTCCACTGCCACTGCCCGCCGCTTTGCTGCCAGAAGGCCAGGGAGGAGAGCATATGCAAAATGCCGTTAAAATCGAGCCTGTTCGGGGCCACTCCCCCCTGGTTCAAGGGGAGCTGCGTAAGCGGGGGAAAGCCCTCGGCCAGCGAGGCCCTGGCAGAGGCCTCGCCGGGCAGTTCCGGAATGGCCTGTCTGTTGCCGGAATCGGCAAAAGGGCGGTCAAAAAAAGTTGTTGGGTAGCTGATATTTTTCATGTCAACCTCTGTTGCTCACAAGAGCGTTATCCGGGGCAAAGGGGGCCTGATTGAATGGATGCATCAGGCTTCCGTCAAAGCCGAAAATCTGATCCGGGTTCACCGCGTACAGCTCCCAGCCCACGCCCGCGCCGCGCGCAAGCGTGCCTGCCACCTTGAAAACGGCTATCTGGAGGGGGGTAAGGAAATCTTCAAAGACCCAGCGGATCACCATCGTATCTACTTCCAGCACATAGGCGATGCGCGGAAATCCCCCGATACCGGTATTAACCAGCATGGCGAGCAAAGAGTTTTGCGCCTCGGCTGTCGAGGCGGAGATGTTCGCCATGGCCTTGTAAAGCAGAAGCAGGCGGTAATACGCATCTTCAAGCGTGATCCCCGCGCCCGTATCCGGATCTTCTATGGTCCGGCCCATGCGCAGAATCAGGCCCCAATTGTCGAGGCCGATCCCTTCAGCCGTGTAAATATTGAACATGCTGTTGTAAAAAAGGTCCACGTCCGCATGCGGGTCAAGCCGCTCCTGATACTGCGCGGCCAGGGCCAGAATTTTTTTGCTCGCGCTGTACTGGCTTTGGATCGCGTAACTGGTTTTCTCCCGCAGATTTTCCAGTTCGCGTATGTTGGGGCTGTCCTCTATGTCTCGCCAGGTGTACATGTTCACAACTCCTTTCGGGGCAGCCAGGGGCAGACAGATTGTCTGCTTCCTGCGCGAATTGCCCCATAATATTTATACATTTCTTGACTTTTGGTATAACTGTTATATAGTTTTGCCATGCTGTTCGAATACGACCCTGCGAAAAGCCGGACAAACAAAATCAAGCACGGCATTGATTTTGAGGAGGCTCAAGCGCTGTGGGCCGATGCGGACTCCATCCGGCTAGCCGCCCGTAGCGACACCGAACCCCGCTTTGTGGCCGTGGGGCTGATCAACGGGCGTTTCTGGTCCGCCTTTTTCACCTACCGGGATAAGGCAATCAGGATTATTTCCGCACGCCGGGCCCGCGAAAAGGAGATTGCCGCATATGAAGAAGAGCTTGCCCGCCGAAGAGCTTGACCGGATGTTTGATGCCGGTGAAGACATCAGCGAATACATTGATTTCGACAGCGCCCAGCCCTTGAACCGGGAGATCAAGCGCGTCAATGTGGATATGCCTGCCTGGATGTTCAAGGCCCTTGACCTTGAGGCAAAACGTCTGAACATCTCGCGTCAGGCCGTGATCAAAACCTTGCTTGACGCCCAGCTCAAGGCTGGCGCGGCCTTACGGCCCTGAAGCGGGAGACCTTGATATGTTGAGCACCTTGAACTCCGTTTTATTTTATGTGCTTTTGGCAGCAGTTTTTATTGTGTTCGGCTGGCTTGCTTTCAAGCCTGAAGATAAAGATAAAAAGCTGTGAGTGCTGCCGAACAGCGCCATGTCCGTACTGCCTCTCTGTATCGAGGGGCTTTTTCATGACAGGACCACGGTGATATTCCCGGTACTGAGCACAGGCTCCTGATCGCCCCTGATATCGACCACATCCGCATAGGCGTCTGGCGCATTGCCGCTCAGGGCTATCTCTATGGACTGGATGCTTTTAATGCCTTCCACGGCCAGGGCCGGGCAATAAAAGCGCGAGGCGTATACCGTGGAGGCAAGGCCGATGCGCGCCTTGCCGGACTGCGCGTTAAGGCCGTAAAAATCCCGCCAGAGCGCCTCTTTCAGGGCTTCTATCTGCGCGGGAGTCGGCGCAAGGCCCGCCCCCAGCCGGACTCTCATCCAGAAGTTCACTGTTTCCGGGCGCAGGATCAAATATTCATAAACGGCATTGTGATAGTCTGCGGCAGTGTGCAGCACCGCCGTGTTCCCGCCCGTGTCGCAGCCATTGTCCTTTTTGTTGTAGACGGCCTCGGCAATGGCCGCATCTTCACCGCCGTAAACGCAAATGGTGACGCCGTGGCCCGGCACGGTGACGCCGTATTTTACGAGCGGATTCGGGCCGATATTTTCCAAAACCTGGCAGTCCAGCACGCCGGG
>DBDO01000186.1 GCA_002293605.1 Desulfovibrionaceae bacterium UBA930 | reverse complement strand
AAGGCCTTTATGCGGCTTCGCTTCAAAAATGCCGCCAGCGCCGCTGCTGTGCGCGCCGCTTCCACAGTTCCCTTACGGCCCGAGGCCAGAGGGCACGCTGGCCCCTTTGACCTGGTAGCCATAGGTGTTTCCACAGGCGGCCCGCCTGCGGTGCAAAAAGTGCTTTCGGCCCTGCCGGGCAATTTTCCCGTGCCTATCCTGATCGGACAGCACATGCCCGCCGCCTTTACCGGGCCTTTTGCCTCCCGCCTGCACGGCCTGAGCAAGCTGACCGTAAAAGAGGCGGAAGCCATTGAGCGGGTCAAGGCGGGGCACGCTTATATTTGTCCGGGGGGCAAGCACCTGCGCCTTGAAAACCGGGGCGGCGTTTTAAGCGCCGTAGTCACGGAAGAGCCCAAGAGCGCGCTGTACAAACCCTCGGCCAACGTGCTTATGGAAAGCGTTGGCATTGCCCTAGGTCGCAGGGCCCTGTGCGTCATGCTTACCGGCATGGGCAACGATGGGCTGGAAGGGGCAAAAGTCCTCAAGGCCAAGGGGGGATGGGCCATAGCCCAAAGCGAGGCCTCCTGTGTTGTGTACGGCATGCCCAAGGCCATTGTGGACGCGGGCCTTGCAGATGAAATTGTGGATATTAACGACATGGCTTCAGCCATTCTTGCCCACTTTGCGGGAAGGGTGTAAATTTTTCAACATGCTTTGCTGTTTATTGCGGGGGATTTCATGCCTGAACAAGCATCCATACTCGATCTTCTTGCCCAAGACGACCCCGAGCGCATCCGCGAAGGCGCGCAACTGGCCGGAGAGCGCAGGCTTGCTGCGGCCATTCCCGGTCTGGTGCGCCACATCACAAGTTCCAATATCGGCGTGCAGGAAGCCGTAGACAGGGCCTTGCGCAAAATAGGCGGACCGGAGGTCGTGCATGCGGTCATTCCTCTGTTGCGATCCGATGACGCCCCGGCCCGCAACCTGTCCATGGATCTGCTGCGCCATCTCGGCTCTGCGGCCATGCCCACCCTATACGCCCTGCTGCGCGATGAGGACCCGGACGTGCGCATCTTCGCGGCGGACATTCTCGGCTCCACGGGCAGTGCCGTGGCAGTGCCGCATCTATGCCAGGCCCTTTTGAACGACCCGGAGGTCAACGTGCGCTATCAGGCCGCCGTGAGTCTCGGGCAGCTTTCCTTCCCCGAATCCGCAGCCTGCTTGAACAGCGCTATGGAAGACGAAGAATGGGTGCAGTTTTCGGCTATCGAAGCGCTGACCAAGGTGCGCGACTCCGCCTCCATCGGTGCCTTGATCAAGGCGCTCGGCAAGTCTTCCGAACTTGTGGCCTCAACCATTGTGGATGCTTTGGGTGAAATGGGTGACATCAAGGTCGTGCCGCTGCTGCTCAAACGCCTTGATTCATCCCCAACGCCGCTTGGCAACAAGATTGTCCGGGCTGTGCTCAATATTATGGGCGAGCGCTCCCTAAGCCTGCTCGGGAGCAAAGAGTGCGACCGCCTGCGCGGCTACCTGCCTTCCGCCCTTGAGGACGAGGCCCCGGAAATTCAAAACGCGGCCATCAGGGGTTTTGCCGCCCTTGGCGGGCCCGGGGCGGCCACGCGCCTTTTGCAGTATGTTTCCGGTCTGGACATGGAAAAAGACGTGGCCAAGATTACAGCCGCCATAGAAGCCCTGACCGCCATCGGGCATTCGCCCGAACTGGATACCGCCATACGGCAGGGGGATGAGCTCAGCACCCGGATCGCCATGGAGGTGCTGCTGCGGGTGGATGAAGAAGCTGCCGCGCCGCTCCTCATCTCCGTTTTCTGGGACAAGCCGAGGGACATACAGCGCACCATGATTCTTGAACTGGCAAGCCGGGCCGGGCCGCAATACCAGGACTTTTTCTTTGATATCCTGGACAGGCATCAGGACGGCAATGTGCTGCGCGGCGCGCTGCTCTTTCTTGGCCGCAAGGGGGAGCCTTCCGTAACCCTGCAAAAAATTCTGCCCTTTCTGGGGCACCCCTACGATGATGTCAAAGAGGCCGCGCTTGAAGCCTGTATCGCCCTGCATACCCCTGAAGTGGAGCAGTACTTCAAGGATTTGCTGAAAAACGATGACCCGATGCAGCGCATGATTGGCACATACGGGCTTGGCTATTTCGATGTTGACGAGTCCCTTGAGGAACTGAGCGCTATGCTTGGCGATGATTCGCCCGATGTGCGCAAGGTGGCGGTGGAGGCCTTTGGCCGCGCCTGCCCGATCAGGGACGTGCACCTTGAGCTTGTGGAAAGCAAGCTGCATGATGAAAACCGTGAAGTACGTATGGCCGTGTACGATACCTTAGGGCTTTGCTCCAATGAGCGCTTTGTCAAAAGCCTGCTTCTCGGACTTTCCGACCCCGACCCCTGGGTACGCGTGCGCTGCGCGGAAAGGCTGGGAGAGAACAAAATTCTCGATGCGCTCGAACCGCTGGTGCATATGCTGCAGGATGAAAATACCCTGGTGGTGATTAAGTCTGCCACCGCCCTGGGCATGATTGGAGGCGAATCGGCCTTCCGGGCCCTGCTTCCTTTGCTCGATCACCCGGACAGGGATGTCCGCGAGGCGGCCGAGGAGGCTGCCAACGCCATTCACCGGCAGGCAGGAGAATAGTTCATGGCGCTCTTTACCAAACCGCCCCAGGCAGACATCAACCCCCTTGGCGCGTCCCCTGTATCGCGCACCGCCAAGGTGAGTAATGAAGAGTTCACGCAGCTGCGGGACTTTATCTATGAGCAAAGCGGCATCTATATCGCGGAAGCCCGTAAATACCTTGTGGAAAACCGCCTGGCCAACCGGCTCAAGGAGCTGAACCTTAAAAACTTCGGCGAATATTATTATTACCTGCGTTTTGATCCGGGCCGCCGGGCCGAGCTGCCCAAACTTTTTGAGGTCATCACCACCAACGAGACCAGCTTTTACCGCAATCCGCCGCAGCTCAAGGTCTTTCAGGAAAAGGTGCTCACCGCCGAGTTGGACAAGCTGCGCGCGGCAAAAAGCAGAAAACTGCGCATCTGGTCCGCAGGCTGTTCCACCGGGGAAGAGCCCTATACCATGGCCATGATTTTACATGAGGTGCTCAAAACGGAGCTGCCCACCTGGGATATAAAAATTACCGCCAACGACCTTTCCGAGGGCGTGCTGGCAGCGGCGCGCAAAGGCATATACTCCGACTACGCCCTGCGCACCACGCCGAAAGAGATTATTGACAGATACTTCAAAAAGGAGGGGGAGATCTATCATGTCGAACCCAGGTTGAAGCACCTTATCTCCTTTGGCCCCATAAACCTGAGCGACAAAACTATGCTCAGGCGCGTGGAGCGCTCCCATATCATCTTTTGCCGCAACGTGATCATTTATTTTGACGATGATATGAAGCGTCAGGTGATAGAGTCCTTTTACGACAACCTGCTGCCGGGCGGCTGCTTGCTGATCGGGCATTCCGAATCGCTGCACAGCATTACGCGCGCCTTTAAGCCCGAGCACCATGTGGGCACTATCGTATACCGCAAAGAAGCGTAAAAACGTATGAATGCCGAGCACAAAGCGGACCGCGAGGGAGTAAAGGCGAAAATTCTCGCCGTTGCCAACCAGAAAGGCGGCGTGGGCAAAACGACCACGGCCGTCACCCTGGCTGCTGCTCTGGCCCGGCTCGGCAAGCGGGTGCTGCTTGTGGATCTCGACCCGCACGCCTGTGCTTCCGTGCATCTGCGCTACTATCCGGATGAGTGCGCCGCCTCGGTCAATGATATCTTTTGTGAAAATCCGGGCGATATGGATGAGCTTTGGGACAAAATCCGCCAGCACCACCCGGTGCAGGAGTTTGACGTTGTTCCGGCCAACATCCGCCTGGCCGAACTTGAGGTGGACCTGCGCAACCGCAAGGGCAAGGGTGCCATTTTGCAGCAGGTGCTCGAACATGTGCGCCGCGAATATGACTTTATCGTGCTGGATTGCCCTCCCCATGTGGGAATTTTGCTGGTCAACGCCCTGGTAGCTTCCGATCTGCTGGTTATTCCGATTCAAACGGACTTTCTGGCCCTGCACGGCTTAAAATTGCTTTTCGACACCATAAAGGTTTTGAACAAGGTTTTGCCAAGGCCCATCTGCTACCGGGTTCTGCCCACCCTGTACGACCGCCGGGCCAGGGCCTGCGCGAGGGTACTGGAATTGCTCGCGCTGAAGATGAAAGACAGCATGTTTACAACCGTCATCGGCATGGATACGCGTTTTCGAGAGGCCAGCGCGCAAGGAAGGGTCATTTACGAAATCTCTCCGGATAGCCGGGGGGCGCGCGAATACGAGGAACTTGCAACAGAGATACTGGCACTATGAACAAAAGCCCCGAAGATTATTTTAAGGAGCAGGATTTTTCCGCCGCAAGCGATGATAAATCCTCCTTTTCACCCGCCGAACAGGCCTTCATGGACAAGTACCTGGGGGTGGACGGCGGAGCCACGTTGGAAACCCTCGGCATTGAGGAAGACGGCGGCGCAAGCACCCCGCCGGATCAGCACCAGGAAATGGCGGGCGAGGCCCCCCTGGAAGTCACGCTGCGCGGTGCCCCGGAATTGCTTATGGTGGGCTTTTTCATCGGCGGCCAGGAATACACCATTCCCACGGTGGCCGTGCAGGAGGTCATCCGGACCATGCCGCTGGCCAAACTGCCCGCAGCGCCCGAACTGGTGGCCGGGGTCATCAACCTGCGCGGCAAGGTGACGCCGATCATTCACCTGCGGGAGGCTCTGGGCGTGGTCAGCTCCCGGGAGCAGGAGGATAAATTCATTATCGTCTGCCGCCGTCAGGGCATACAGGTGGGTCTTATCATCGAACGGGTGCACACCATGTACAGGGTGCCCCAGGCGGATATAGACTGGGGCGTTGAAAGTCATATCGGCGCTAATGCAGAATTTATTTCCGGCCTTATGAAGCTGGATGACAAGCTTGTGGGCATTGTTTCCGTCGACAACGTTATTGCAAGTATTCTCAAGTGAGGGGAGTTCCCTATGGCAAAACATATTCTTATCGTTGATGACTCCAAAACCATCCGCAATCTTGTCGCCTTTATTATGAAAAAGGAAGGCTTTAAGGTAACCATGGCTGAAGATGGAATGGACGGACTGGAAAAACTATATTCCTCCGAACATATCGATCTAATCATCTCGGATATCAATATGCCCCGCATGGATGGCTTTACCTTCATAAAAACCGTGCGTGAGCAGGAGGCATACCGCGATGTTCCCATTGTGGTGCTTTCCACCGAGGGCAAAGAGCAGGATATCCAGCAGGGCATCAGCCTCGGGGCCAACCTCTATATGGTCAAGCCCGCGCAGCCGGATAAAATGATGAAAAATGTCAGGATGCTGCTTGGTTAAAAGGTATATAGCCTTAAACCGCTATATCCTCCCGGCAGGGATTGCACAGCCCTGCCGCGAGACGCTTGCAGGCGGCTGCCGGTGCAGGTTCTGCGCTTTGTCCGTCCTTCCGCAGGCATCTCAAAGTGAAAATGCTGTAAATGAGGATCATGTATGAGCCAGGACTTTATGGACGAGGAACTGTTTGGCGATTTTATCATCGAGGCCCGAGAACACCTCGAAACAATCGAGCCGAACCTTCTGGAGCTGGAAAAAGCTCCGGACAATCTCTCCTTGCTCAATGAAATATTCCGCCCCATGCACTCCATGAAGGGGGCTTCAGGCTTTTTGGGGCTGAACAAAATGAACGGCCTTGCCCACAAGGCCGAAAATATTCTGGATGAACTGCGTAAAGGCGCTATGGCCGTGACGCCGGAAATCATGGATATCATTCTGGCCACAACCGATGCGCTCCGTCAGATGATCGACAGCCTGGAAGCGGACAATACCGAAGGCGATGTGGATACGGCCCCCCTGGTGGCCACCCTGGACGCGCTCATGGCCGGGGAAATTCCCGCCGCCGCACCTGCCGCAGCCCCGGAAGTTCCCGAGGAAGAAGGCGATCCGGAAGGGACGGAAACAGAAAGGCTGGAAGAGCCTGAACAGGCCGGGCAGAGTGAAGAAGGCCCGGAGACCGTACAAGAGAGCCTGGAGCCGCAAGCCCCTGCTGGACTCAAAAGCCCGCAAAGCCGCCAGACCGGCGATGTGCAAAGCTGGATAGAAACACGCGAGCTTCTTCCGGCCTACGCCCTGACAGCCTTTGGGGAAAGCCATCTGCGCGACTTCATTGAAGAGGCCAAAGATAATGTATGCAGCCTGTCCGATGGCCTTCTGGAACTGGAAAAACACCCGGCAGGCCAGAAGGAACTGGTTAACGACCTCTTCCGCTATTTTCACAATCTCAAAGGCAATAGCGGCATCATCGGCTATAACGAGATAAACAGCCTGACCCATGAGGCGGAAACCCTGCTCAACTCCCTGCGCAAGGAGGATGCGGGTCCTGTTTCCCCCGCTGTCGTAGACCTGCTGCTGCTCTCCGTGGATGTGCTTGAAGCGCTGATCTACCGCATCGACCCCTCAAACGGCTCGACAAGGCCCATGGACATCAGCGAACTGCTTGAAAAGCTGCGTGAGGCAGTGGCCGGGGGCGCGGCCTCCCTGCCGGCCAGCCTGCTGGCAAGCGCTGCACCCGTCAAAGACGCAAGCGCGCCGGAGACTGCGCCACCCCCCTCAGGCAAGGCAGCAACGGATGAAGACGATATCTTGGTCTTTCGCAATACCGTGAGCCAGCAATTCTCCCATATCGCCTCGGCCATCAAGGGAATGCGGGAAGACGGCGGCAACCGTGAGTTTGCGGACGCCATGTTCCGCTCCCTGACCACGGTCCAGAACTGCTCCAGCTTCATGGGGCTTGAGGAAATCAAGGTCTATGCCCAGCGCACGGCGGGTATTGTGGATCAGGGCCGAACCTCCAACATAGATTTCAGCATCATGGCCGACCTGCTGGAGCAGGAATGCGCCATCATCAAAGATATGATTGAGCCCGCTATAGGGGCTCTTGCCCTTGCAGGCAAGGCAAGCGAGGCCCGGGGTGCCTCTGCGCCTGAAGCAAAGGCCGGGCCTGAACAAAGCGCTCCGGCTGCGCCCGCGCCCAAGGCAAAAGAGGCCCCCAGGTCTGAAGCGAAAAGCGCGCCCCCTGCCCCGAAAGCCGGACAAAAAACAGCAGCGCCTCAAGCTGCGCCCGCCC
>DBDO01000054.1:1664-3628 GCA_002293605.1 Desulfovibrionaceae bacterium UBA930 | reverse complement strand
CCTTGCGCCGCCTGCATGCCGCCGGGGCAGGGGGGCGGCGCGCCCCATGAGACGGCCTCTTGTATTCCGCCTGCTCAGGGGCGGAGCGCCCCTGGTCGTTACAGGCCTTGTCTGCTGCATAGGCGTTTTACTTGTTTTTTTGACTGTCCGGGCTCTGCCTGCTTTTGACAGGGCGCTTTTTTTCGGCGATACCCCCGCTCTTTCCGCCATGTTGGGCGAACAAGCGGTTTGGGACGGGCTGTGGCCCGCCTTTGCCGGGAGCCTGCGTCTGGTGGCCCTGACGCTGTGTCTTGCGGTATTTCCCGGCATAGGCTGCGGTGTTTTTTTGGCCGAATACGCCCCGCCAGGGCTTAAGTCCCTGCTGGGCGCGGCTGTGGACATGCTGGCCGGAGCGCCCTCCATTGTTATGGGGCTGTTCGGCTTTACGCTTATCCTTTTTTTGCGCCGTAGCCTTTTGCCGCAGGCCGGTCCCAGTTTGCTGCTGGCTGCGGGCTGTCTGGCCCTGCTGGTGCTGCCGGTTCTGATTGTCAGCACAAAAGAGGCCCTTGAGGCCGTCTCCCCCGGCCTGAAACTGACCGCCCTTTCCCTTGGCTTCAGCAAAGAGCAGCGCCTGCGCCATGTGCAGATTCCCGCAGCCGCGCCCGGCATCTGGAGCGGCGTCATTCTCGCCCTTGGCCGTGCGGCCGAGGATACGGCAGTGATCATGCTTACAGGGGCTGTTGCCAGCGCAGGGCTCCCTGCCGGCCTTGGAGAGCAGTTTGAAGCCCTGCCCTTCACCATCTTTTACCTCACCGCCCAGCATCAGAACCAGGCGGAACTCACGCGCGCCTTTGGCGCGGCGCTGCTTTTGCTGCTGCTGGCCGGAGGGCTGATTCTTCTCGCCCGTTTCATTGAATCCGGCTGCCGCCGCAGATGGCAAGGGAGCGCCTTATGAAAAGCGCCATAGCGATTACCGATCTTTCCGTTTCCTTTTTTTCCCATGCGGCCTTGCGCAAGGTCAGCGCCCTTTTTCCGGCAAAGCGTATTTCTGTGTTGCTTGGCCGCTCAGGCTCTGGAAAAACAACCCTCCTGCGCGCCGTCAACCGCCTGAACGAGGAGTTCCCCGGCTGCGCGACGCGCGGCAGGGTGCGCGTGGACTTTGGAGAAGGCCCGCGCGAGGTCTACGCGGCCAGGGAACAAGAAGGGATCGCCCTGTCCGAGCTGCGCTTGCGCGCGGGCATGCTGTTCCAGACGCCGAACTGCTTTCCGGTCAGCGTATACCGCAATATCGCCATGCCCCTGGCCCTGGTGGGCGGCGCGCCGGATCGGGAGATCCCGGACAGAGTCCGGGAGGCTCTTCATTCGGTGGGCCTCTGGAAGGAGTTGCAGGACCGGCTGGACGCCCCGGCGGAGCGGCTTTCAGGAGGCCAGCAACAGCGCCTGTGCCTTGCGCGCCTGCTGGCGCTTGAACCGTCCATTTTGCTGCTGGATGAGCCCACCGCCTCTTTGGACGTGCACGCGGCCAGGGAAATAGAAGCGCTTTTACAGGAACTTTCCGCGCGCTACACCGTGATTATGGTTTCCCACGAACTCTCCCAGGCCCGGCGCATGGCCGACAGAATCCTGGTCTGCAGCAAGGGAAGCCTTTCCGCCGTGTACGAGCATCCGGAAGAACTCAGCGATGCGATGCTGACGGAGCTTTTGGATTCGTAGGGAAAGGCTGATATATTTCCCTTTGGCTGCGTTGCTCGGTTTTTCCCTCCGGGGGCAGAACCAAAGAAGTCCAGCCCCATCGGGAAAGAGCCTCGCGCCTTGCCAAAGAAAAAACTCATTATTTTCAAATATTTATAGTAAATAGCGCTTCCTTAATGAGGGGGGCTGGGGGAAGTCATTTCCCCCAGACGGGCTTTGGGAGGTAACCCCAAAAAATAATGAGGCCTGAGCATAAAGTTTTCATTTCTTTCGCAGGGCAGACTCTCCCTGAA
>DBDO01000054.1:0-1640 GCA_002293605.1 Desulfovibrionaceae bacterium UBA930 | reverse complement strand
TGGAAGGGCAGGGGGAGAAGCTTTTGCTCGCGCTATTTTGCTTGACATGAGCGGGAATATGCGGGATGACTAGTGGGGAAAAGTGGTAAAGTGTGGGAATACCTCTCTCCTCTGTCCTGCTGAGAGGCCCCTTTGCCGCTACAGGCGGGAGCATGTATTTTCGCGGTCGTTTTTTGCGCAGCCTTGATCTCAAGGGGCGTCTGATGCTGCCTCCGGAATTTCGGGAGATTCTTCTCTCGCGCAGCAGCGAGGGCCGCGTTGTGCTCACCACCTATGACGGCTGTGTTGTAGGCTTTCCCCTGCCGGACTGGGAAGAATTCGAGCACAAGATGAACCGCATCAGGAATGCGCCGCGCGCGGTGCGCGATTTTCGCCGTCTGGTGCTGGGCGGGGCGGAAGATATGGCTGTGGACGCCCAAGGTCGGGTGCGCCTGTCCCGTGAGCATATGAGCTACGCCGGGCTGGCGGGTGAAGTAACGCTTATGGGGCAGGGGCCGCGTCTGGAGATCTGGTCGCCGGAACGGCTGGCCCCCGTGCTTGAGCAAAATTTTGACGATGTGGCGCAAGCCATTGCCGAAACCGGCATTGATTTCGGGTTGTAAGCCATGCACTCTCCGCACAATAGAAAAAAACCGCCGCGAAAGGGTCGCGCCGCGCCCCGCGAAGAGGCTTTTGCGGCACCTGCGATGCCCCTGAATAATGTGGCTGTCGGTGCGCCAGAAGGTGCTTTGCAGGCCCTGCACAGGCCGGTGCTCTTGCAGGAAACCCTGTCTTTCTTTCTCCCCTCTTCGGGTTTTCGCTGTCTTGACGCTACACTGGGGCTGGGCGGGCACTCCTCTGCCCTGCTCGGCAAGGCCCGTGAGGCGGGCGCGCAGGACGTACAGTTGCTGGGCCTTGATCGCGACAGGGCTGCCCTGGAACTGGCCCGGCAGGGCCTTGCGCCCTTTGGCGAGTCCGTGCACACCCGGCACTCTGCCTTTTCCGACTGCGCAGAGGCGGTGGAAGCACTGGGTTGGAAGGAACTGGATTTCGTGCTGGCCGACATAGGCGTGTCTTCCTTGCAACTGGACCGGGCGGAACGGGGGTTCAGCTTCATGGCTGACGGGCCGCTGGACATGCGTATGGACAGAAGCCGGGGGCAGAGCGCGGAGACGTTGGTGAATGAAGCCTCGCCGCTCAGACTGAAGGATATTATCGCGGAATACGGCGAAGACCCCATGGCCGGGCGTATCGCCAGGGCCATTGACGATGCCCGTGCGCAAAAGCGCATTGAAAGCACCCTGGAACTGGCCCACATTGTTGAGCAGGCCTACCCGGCCAAGTGGCGGGCCTCTTCCAGAAATCACCCGGCCACCCGTACCTTTCAGGCCTTACGCATGGCCGTGAACGATGAACTGGGCGAACTGGAAAGATTTTTGCGTGCCGCTACAACACTGCTCAGGCCCGGAGGGCGCATTGCGATCATCAGCTTCCACTCCCTTGAGGATCGCATGGTGAAGCGCTTTTTTCGGGAAGAAGCCACAGGCTGCATCTGCCCCAGCCATGTCCCCCTGTGCATATGCGGGCACAAGCCGCGCCTTGCGGTGCTGACGCGCAAACCCGTGGGGCCTTCCGGGGCCGAGGCCGCCGCCAACCCCAGG
>DBDO01000049.1:904-6814 GCA_002293605.1 Desulfovibrionaceae bacterium UBA930 | reverse complement strand
TTTCGTTTGGCAAGGCGCGAGGGTCTTTCACGATGGGGGCTGGACTCTTCAGTCCTGCCCCGGAGGGAAAACCCGAGCAACGCCGCCAAAGGGAATAAATCAACGTTTCCCTCAGGGCTGGCCCATCCACTTTTTGATCAATGCAGCTTCAATGCCCTTGGCCTTGACAGCGGCAATGCCCTTGTTCAGAAGCTCAAGCGCCTCCTTGTTGCCCTTGTTCACGGCAAAACCGTAATATTCGGGGGTTTCGGCGGGCACGATCAGGGCCACCTTCATTTTTGCCGCGTATTCCTTGTTTTCAAGGATGAAGTTGGTGGCTACGGGGTCATCGCAGATAACGGCCTCAAGGCGGCCGCTGGCAAGGTCGGCCATGGCAAGGCCCACTTCATCATAGGTCACTGCCTTGATGCCCTTGATCTTTTCCGCCGCCATAAAGCCGGTGGTGCCGATTTGCGCGCCCACGCGCTTGCCGGTCATATCCTCAAGCTTTTTCACCGTGGCTTCTTTGGGCGTGATCAGGGCCTGGCGCACCTCATAGTAGGGCGTGGAAAAATCCATGACCTTGGCTCGCTCTTCCGTAATGGTCACGGAAGAGGCTATAATGTCATACTGCTTGCCTGCCAGACCGGCAAAAATGCCGTCCCAGGCCACGTTTTCATGCTTTACCGTAAAACCGGCCTCTTTGGCCACGGCGTCCATGTAATCCACGGAATAGCCCACAAGCTTGAGCTTGTCGTCCACAAATTCCATGGGCGGCCAGGTTGCGTCATGCGCCACGGTATAGGCGGGCGCGGCTGCGGCAAGGGCAAGGTTTGAAAAGAGCAGACAAAGGGCGAGCAAGCAGACTTTAGCCATGACGTTCTCCTCGGATTACATTGAGTTGAGGGCAATTTTTTATCTTGTACCGCAAGGCCGCCACTGTCAACAAGTTTGAGGAAAGGCTGATGTATCCCCTTTGGCTGCGTTGCTCGGGTTTTCCCTCCGGAGGCAGGACCAAAGAGCCCAGCCCCCATCGGCCCCTCTTCAAACAGGGGCCTTGTGCCTTGCCAAGCGAAATAACTACGCGTTTCCCCAAAACCTATTACCCAGTATTTCCCTGGGGCTTGTCTCCAAATAACGGATTTTGCGCCGAGAGCACGGAAAACGGCCCTTTTTGCGTAGGGAGTGTACTCTTGCGGTACTCGACCGGAGAAAAAAGGGCCGTTTGGCGAAGCTATCGGACAAAAGACGTATTTGGAGACAAGCCCTAAAACTCGTAGCCCAGAGAGACGGAAAACAACTGCGTGGAAATATCCTTGGTCCGGCTCTCCATCGTTCCCGTAAGCGCCCCTGTGCCGCCCCCGATTGAGGGCTCATCGCGGTAGGAGCGGTTTTTGGGCTTGATGTAGGCGTAGCCGAGGTCAAGGGTCCAGGCTTCCCACTGAAAGCCCAGGCCGCAACTGAAGATCTGCCTGTCGCTGGTGGGCACGAGGTAGTCTTTATAGCGCGAGGTCATGGGGGATTGATCCCACACATAGCCCGCGCGCAGGGTCAGCCAGTCCAGGGCCTGGTATTCGATGCCCGCGTTGAGCCGCCACACGTCGTTCCAGTGTTTCGGGTTATACGATATCCCCTGCGGGGTGTGGATATTCAGCGAGTTAAAGGTGCTCCAGCGGGTCCAGGTAGCGCCGACTTCAAGGGAAAGCTCGGGGATGGGCGTCCAGGCAATGCCGCCGGAGATCGAATCGGGCAGCACCACGGTGGCGTGGGCCGTGCCGTCCTTGACGTTGGCATTATACGCGGCAGCGGCCCCTTGGCTGACTGGGTCGGGAATGGTGGGGTCCGGCCCAGAAACGCCAAGGTAGCTGAAATCGACCTCGCCAAAGGCGTGCACCCGGACCTGGCTGCGGTATTGCAGGCCAAGGGCCCACTGATCGTTGAACTGGTAGTGCCCGGCCAGGTTGAAGCCAGCCCCCAGAGCCTCGGCGTCCTGGATGTTGGAATCCATTTCCATATTGTATGGGTTGCCAGGGGAAAGGGGCCGGCGAACCCGCTTTTTCAGGTCCAGGGTAACGTAAACCAGTTCCACCCCGGCGGCCAGAGAGAGCTTGTCCGTGGCCTTCCAGGCGAGCGTGGGGTTGAGCGAGCCGGAGAGCAGGGAGACTTCGTAGATATTGTAGCGGCCCGGCCAATCGTGCGGGTACTCAAAACCCAGGCCGAAGCGGGTAAATTCGCCTATGCCGAAGAACCAGCGCTCGTTGATCTGCTGGGTGTAGTAGGCGTGGGGCAGGGCCCAGAGCGAATCGCGCACGGAGGTGCTATCGCCGTTCGCCCACTGCATTTTGCCCTTGGGAGCCACGGCAGTGATGCCGCCCATGATATGCGTGCCGGGCAACTTGGTCAGCAAAGCGCCGTTATAGGCCACGGCAGAGGCGTCCGGCTTGCGGGCCGTCATGGCCCCGCCCAGGGCTATGCCCCGCGCGCCGTATTCGTAGAGGGCGAAACCTTCCGCAGAGGCGAGGCCTGCGAAGGCGAAAAAGCAGAACAGCACGGCAAGGCGCACACAGAACTTGGTCATGTTGTGGAAGACCTCCAGGTTGAGGGGGGCGGGAAGCGCTTGGAAACGCAGTTTTCGGAAAAATTGCGGAAGTCAGGGGCTTCGTGTCCCTGACGGGGAGGTCTGGAGGGGCAGAGCCCCTCCAGCAAAACGTCCGGGGAGGCTCGCCCCCCGGAAAAACCTTTTACAAACGCATACTAATCGTAGTCGACCGCGCTAATCTTCATAAGCCTGGACCAGTTATGGTGGGCTTCCATGTAGCGCAGGGAGCCGGTTTTGCCCCGAATGACCACGGAATGGGTGATGGCCCCGTTGCCGCTGTATTGCACGCCGCGCAGAAAGGTGCCGCCGGAAATGCCGGTTGCGGCAAAGAAGACCTCATCCGTTTTGACCAGGCTGTCCACGGTCAGGGTATCGCGAATATCAATGCCCGCGTTCTGGATGGCCTCTTTTTCCACATAGGACTGCGGGTCCAGCCGGGCGAAGATCTGCCCGCCCATGCCCTTGATGGCGCAGGCCGCGAGCACGCCTTCGGGCGTACCGCCGGTGCCCATCATCATATCCACTTCGGAGCGCGGGTCCACAGCCATGAGCGCGCCGCCCACATCGCCATCGCTGTGCAACTGGATGCGCGCGCCCACTTCCCGGATGCTCTGGATGAGGCGCTGGTGGCGGGGCTTGTCCAGCACAAAGACCACAAGGTCATTCACGTCCTTGCCAAGGGCCTTTGCCACCTTGCGCAGGGTTTCCGCAACAGGGGCATCGAGGTCCACAACGCTTTGCGCGGCTGCGGGCACAACCAGTTTGCGCATGTAAAAGCTGGGGCCGGGGTTGTACATGGTGCCTGCGGGGGCCGCGCCCACAACGCAGATGGCGTTGGGGCGGCCATAGGCCAGCAGATTGGTGCCTTCAACCGGGTCCACGGCGATATCCAGGGCCGGACCCGAGCCTGTGCCGATCTTTTCGCCGTTATAGAGCATGGGGGCTTCGTCTTTTTCCCCCTCGCCGATGATCACAACGCCGTTGATATTCAGGGAGTTGAAGCTGAGGCGCATGGCATCGACAGCGGCCTTGTCCCCGCCTTCCTTGTCTCCCCGCCCGAGCCAGCGGGCGGAAGCGAGAGCGGCGGCTTCGGTGACGCGCACCAGATCAAGGGCCAGGTTGCTAGTGGGGGCTTCTTTGGTAGAGGCTATGGTCACGGTGCTTCCTCCGAAAAAGGCGAAAAAGGACATAGGACAGTTGCGGAGCTTGCGTCAAAAACCCAGGGAAGCGCGCAGTTATTTCGTTTGGCAAGGCGCGCTTCTTTCCCGATGGGGGCTGGACTCTTGAGTCCTGCCCCCGGAGAGAAAAAGTGAGCAAGGCAGCCAAAGGGAATAAATCCGCGTTTCCCTAACGGGCTGTTATAGTAGCCGAGGACCGGACGCAGTTCAAGAAGAAATAGAGGGCATGAAAAGTAAGCCAGGGGCTGTCTTCAAATAGCGGATTTTGCGCCGAGAGCAAGGAAAGCGGCCCTTTTTGCGAAGGGAGTGTACTCTTACCGTACTCGACCAGAGCAAAAAGGGCCGCTTGACGAAGCTATCGGACAAAAGACGCATTTGAAGGCTGCCCTACACGGAAAATCCGTAATCCAGCAACACTTTATGCAGCTTGTCCCGGTTTTCCGGCAAAAGCGGCACCAGGGGCAGACGCGGGGCCGGATCGCACAGGCCGAGCATGCCAAGGGCCGTTTTCGCGGGCACGGGGTTGGTTTCCACAAAGCAGATGCGGCACAGGGACTGCATCCTGTAGTGGATGCTCCGGGCCTTTTGCATATCGCCCGCGGCATGGGCCGCGCACAGATCATGCATGTCTTTGGGCACGAGGTTGGAAACGACCGAAATAACGCCCCTGCCCCCCAGGCTTAAGGTGGGCAGCACGGTGAAGTCATCGCCGGAAAGCAGAATGAAGTCCTCATCGCACAGTTCCAGCATGTCCGAAATCTGGGTGAGATTGGCAGTGGCTTCCTTGATCCCGACAATCTCGGGAATATCCTTGTACATGCGGGCTATGGTCGCGGGCGTGAGGTTCACCCCGGTGCGGCCGGGCACGTTGTAGGCCACCGTGGGAATGGAGACTTCAGCCGCAATGGCCTTGAAATGCTGGTACAGGCCCTCCTGGCTGGGCTTGTTGTAATAGGGCGTGATAAGCAAAATGGCGTCCGCTCCCGCCTCTTTGGCGAAACGGGCAAGACCCACGGCCTCGCGCGTGTTGTTGGAGCCCGCCCCGGCAACGACCGGAACCCTTCCCTTGGCCTGCTCAATGCAAATGCGGATGACCATTTCATGCTCGGCATGCGAGAGCGTTGCGGATTCTCCGGTGGTGCCGCAAGGTACAAGGCCGTCAATGCCTTCTTGTATCTGCCGCTCAATCAACTGCCTGTAAGCTTCCTCATCCACCTTGCCCTCACGGAAAGGGGTGACCAGAGCGGTAAAGGCACCATCGAGTTTCATGCTTGTTCCTCCGGCTTTTGCATATAAGGGATCGCCGCAACGCGGCGGGATTGATTCAATCATGCGCGGGCACTTCCGTCAACCGGCTATCCGTCCTTTTGCAGGGAACGAAGCTTGCCGGACGCGGCAGCGGATGCTAAAAAGAAAAACCTTGCCAGACTGCCGAGGAAGGCAATCCCGTATGCATTTTGAAGAACAAAGGATAGGCCATGTCCGAACCCAGCATGCACGGAATACTCTTCGATCATGGCCGGGCAGCCCGCATCGGCATGCCCGAAGCCGTGTTCAGCGAAGGCAAGAGCCGGGAGGCCCTGCTGGAACTGCTGCAAGGTCCGGGCCTTGACAAAGAGCGCCCCATTCTCTTCACCCGCCTTGCGCCGGAAATCTTTTTCTCCCTCCCCGAGCCCCTGCAAGGGCACTACCGCTTTCACGCCCTTTCCGGCGTGGCCTTTGCAGCCAGCCTGCCGCCCAAAAGCAAGGGGAGCGTTGCCGTGCTCTCCGCAGGAACGGCTGATGCCCGCAGCGCCTGGGAGGCCGCAAAAACTCTGGAATACCTTGGTATTTCCCACAAGGTCTATGAAGATAACGGCGTGGCCGGGCTCTGGCGGCTGACCGCAAAGCTGGAAAACCTGAACAGTTTTGATGTCATTATCGTGATTGCCGGGCTTGACGCGGCCCTGGCCTCGGTTATGGGCGGGCTCACAGGCAAGCCGCTTTTCGCCGTGCCCACCTCCGTGGGCTACGGCATGGCCAAAGGGGGGGAGTCGGCCCTGTCCAGCATGCTGGTGAGCTGCGCGCCCGGCATAGGCGTGCTGAACATCGATAACGGATACGGCGCGGCCTGCGCGGCGGCCCGCGTGATCAACCTGCTTACCGGGTAATTCC
>DBDO01000049.1:264-772 GCA_002293605.1 Desulfovibrionaceae bacterium UBA930 | reverse complement strand
TAAGGGCGCAAAAATTCTCACGGTAAGGGCGCTTTCCGGCCTTTCCGGCGATATGCTGCTCAGTGGTCTGGCCGGAATGGCAGGACTCAGCCAGGACGATCTGGACGCCTTGTGCGCCGAGTTGGACATGCCCGCCCTTCACGGCGCGCTGCGCCTGGAAACGCGAAGCGTCAATGCCGTTGCCGGTCTGGGCTGCCGCATTGCTCTGCCCCATGAGCACGCGCACAGAAGCCTGGCCGACATAGAGCGGATTATCGCCGCCTCCCGTCTGCCGGACGAAAGCAAGGCCCTTTCCCTTACAGCCTTTACCCTGCTGGCCGAGGCCGAGGCCGCCGTACACGGCACGCTCCCGCACGAGGTGCGCTTTCATGAAGTGGGCGCGCTGNNCCTGGACAGCATTCTGGATAGCTGCATGGTCTGCCGCCTCTTTACCCTGCTTGCCCCCGACCGCTTCATATGCAGCCCCCTGCCCCTGGCGGACGGCAGCGTGCTCTGCGCGCACGGGCGC
>DBDO01000049.1:0-216 GCA_002293605.1 Desulfovibrionaceae bacterium UBA930 | reverse complement strand
CCTGCTCAAAGCCCTGGGAGCGGATTTCGGCCCCTGGCCCGAAATGACCGTGAGTAAAACCCTGATCAGCTACGGCGACAAAATCTTCGCCAATGCCCCCAATGGCGCGCTCTGGGCCCTGGGGCAGGGGTGAGCAAGTGGGATGATTGTGAGCGGCGGAGGAAGGGAGGAGAAGCTTTTTTCTTGCTCTTCCTTGAATCTTACGCAAAAAAGCCT
>DBDO01000209.1:8171-8908 GCA_002293605.1 Desulfovibrionaceae bacterium UBA930 | reverse complement strand
CCGCGACAGCAGCTATGATCAGACCGTGTTTGCGGGTTTTGAAGTTCAATATTAGGGGCTGTCTCCAAAGAGGTCTTTTGTCCGATAGCTTCGTCAAACGGCCCTTTTTGCTCCGGTCGAGTACGATAAGAGTACACTTCCTCCGCAAAAAGGGCCGTTTTCCTTGCTCTCGGCGCAAAATCTCTTATTTGGAAACAGCCCCTGGGGAAAGGCTGAATAATAATGCTGCGCTCCTCCCGCTACAGGCGCTCCACGCTAAGGCGCATGATCCGGTTGCGCTCCATCTGGTCTATGGTGAAGCGGCAGCCGCACAGCTCTATGGCATCGCCCTTTTCCGGAATGCGTTCAAGGCTGTCCATACAGTGGGCCGCGAGGATTTTATACATGTCGATATCTGCCCCGCACTCCAGGTCCATATGCTCGGCCAGATCATCCAGGGACAAGGCGGCGGAAACAGAGTAGCTGCCGTCCGCCCCCCTGATGAAGTCCGGCTCTTCATTATCGAATTCGTCCTGAATATCCCCGACAATGCTCTCCAGAATGTCTTCCATGGTCACAATGCCCTGCCAGACGCCGTATTCATCGATCACCACGCAAAACTGCTGGCGGCGCTTTTGCATCTGGCGCAGCAATTTATCCAGGCGCAGGCTTTCATGGGCGTAGACAGGCTCGCGCACCACGGTGCGCAGATCCCGGCATTTACGGCAGCGCGTCAGATCCCGCACATGCACAAAGCC
>DBDO01000209.1:0-8130 GCA_002293605.1 Desulfovibrionaceae bacterium UBA930 | reverse complement strand
TCTTCCGCAGGGCTGTTCACATCGAGCACTTCCGCGTCCATGCGGTGCAGCATGGTATCCTTGGCCGTTTTCTGGTAAAAGCTGAAAATATTGTCCAGGAGCCTGCCCTCTTCCTTGTCCATCCGCCCTCCCTTGCTGGAGTTCAGGATGAGCATGCGCAACTCCTCCGGGGAGTGGGAGCTTTCCGATTCCGAAGCCGGGCCAAGCCCCCCCAGGCGCAAAAGCGCATTGGAAATTCCGTTCATTACCGCCACCAGGGGCAGGCAGATCGTGTACATCACGCGCATGGGCCGGGCCAGCAATAAGACCGTTGCCTCGGCCTTTTGAATGGACAGGGACTTGGGCGCAAGCTCCCCCAAAACCACATGCAGCACGGTGATGAAGCTGAAACCGATGGCCACGGACAAAGAGGAGAGCAAGGCGGGGTTATCGATGAACAGCAGGCCAAGGGCCGGGCGCAGTATGGCCGCGACAGCGGGCTCGCCTATCCAGCCAAGGCCGAGGCTGGCCAGGGTAATGCCGAGCTGGCAGACGGAAAGATAGGCGTCCAGCCGCTGCACGCCGAAAAGCGCGCTCTTTGCGCGCCCGTCTCCGCCAGAGGCCAGAAGCTCCAACTGGGTTCTGCGCACCTTGACGAAAGAAAACTCGGCTGCCACGAAAAAGGCGTTCAGACAGACAAGCAACAGGGCAGAGACAAGCATCGCCGCAATATACACAGATCCTCCATACTTCATACTGTTGAGGTGGAGAGACCCTGCCCCCCCAAGCCTTCCGGCAGAAGGCATGGCCTCTACCGGGGCTCCGTCCCCAAGCCCCCTGGCAAGGTGAGGGGGTCTGGGGCGGTAGCCCCAAAAAATAGTGAGGCCTGAGCCTACGCGCCCTGAATATTGTACTGCTTCAGCTTGCGTGAAAGATAGCTGCGTTCCAGCCCGATGGCCTCGGCCAGGCGCGATATGTTGCCGCCGTATTCCTGGAGCTTGGCCGCCAGAAAGTGGGCCTCAAAGGCGTTGCGGGCTGTTTTGAATCCCGCGTCCAGGGCCTGCTGGGGCAGCGTGAGCCCGCCGTCCGCATCAGGCATGGCCGCGCCGTTCTCCCCCTCAGGCGGGCTGCTGCCCCTGTTTTGCTGGGCCTGAAATTCGGAAGGCAATTTTTCCTGCGGAATTTGCTGCCCGGAGTGCAGGATCAGCATGCGTTCCAGAAAATTGCGCAACTCGCGCACATTGCCCGGCCAGGCGTAGGCCAGCATGGCCTTTTGCGCCCCAGGAGAAAAAGATACCGGGGCAAGGCCCAGATCCTGCGCCAAAGTGGCGTTGAAATAGTCGGCAAGCAGCAAAATATCGCTGCCGCGCTTGCGCAGGGGCGGCACCTCCAGGGGAAAGACGCGCAAACGGTAATACAAATCCTCCCGGAACTCGCCCGAAGACATGGCCGCTTCCAGATCTTTATTGGTGGCGGCAATCACCCGCACATCCGCGTGAAAAACCTTGTTGCCGCCAACGCGCTCAAAGGTCTTTTCCTGCAAAATGCGCAAAATCTTGGCCTGGGTCTTCAGGCTCATATCGCCGATTTCGTCCAGGAAAAGCGTGCCCTGGTCCGCCATTTCGAATTTGCCGATCTTGGAGGAGTCCGCGCCGGTAAAGGCCCCCTTTTCATGCCCGAAGAGCTCGCTTTCAATGAGCTCTTCAGGTATGGCCGCGCAGTTGACGGCAACCAGGGCTTTATCGCTTCTGCGGCTGGCGTTGTGCACGGCCCTGGCCGCCAGTTCCTTGCCTGTGCCGTTTTCGCCGGTGATGAGCACCCAGGTATCAAGAGGCGCGACCCGGCCTATCTGTTCGCGCAGCTCAACCATCACCGGGGAAGCGCCCATGGGTCCGGTGGAATCCTGCACGCCGAGCCGTTCGCGCAGCTCGGTATTTTCCCGTTTCAGGGCCTGAAATTCCAAAGCCCGCTGCGCCGCGATAATCACCTTTTCCAGCGACAGGGGCTTTTCGATAAAATCGTGCGCCCCTTTCTTGATGGCGGAAACCGCCGTCTCAATGGTGCCGTGGCCGGAAATCATCAGCACGGGCAGGGCCGGAAACCGTAGCTGCACCTTTTCCAGCATGGACAAACCGTCCATGCCCGGCAGCCAGATATCCAGAAAGATCAGGTCAACGCTTTCCCGCTCCAGAAAGGCCAGCCCCTCTTCCGCGCTGCCCACGTCAAAAACCGTGTAGCCTTCGTCTTCCAGGATGCCGCGCAAAGAGATGCGTATGCCGTCTTCATCGTCAATCAGCAAAAGGCGAGGCGGGGTATGCATCAGAACGCGCCTGCCGGTCGGGGTTTGGACTCATCCTGCATCGCTCCCTCCTGCGACTGACGCGGGGCCGGCACAGGGTCGGACCGCGAAAATACCGTATCATGCACTTTTTTATCCACTTCCTGCATTCTGGTCATGGCTGTCGGCCCGGAAATCCAGTCCTGCACCTGCGTGCCCATGTCCGAGGCTATGGCCTGGCTTATGGCGTGCAAAGGGTCGGAAGGCATGCGCCATTTGGCGGCAAAGAGGAAATAATCCTTGGTGCGGGCGGCAGGAATCATCCCGCTCTGGGCCATGGACCAGACCAGTTGCCCGCTTCGGGTATCGTGGGCCTCAAGCTGGATGGCGAGATCGGAATCCCCGGCCGTACCCCCGGCATAAACACGGGTGACAAAGCCGCCCACCACCATGTCCGCCCCTCTGGCCCGGGCCAGTTGCACGGCCCTGTCGCGGCGGTAGGGAACCTCGTCCCCGCTAAATTCCAGGTTGGGGAAAATCCGCATACTGAGCCAGGTCTGCCAGACGGTGCGGGCCGTGCTGTAGCCGAGAATGAGCGGATCGCTCATCTGCTGGGTGACCCGAAAGGGCACGAAGAGCACCTTCATTTCAAGGGGCGCTTCGCTCACGGGCTGCACATGCACTTCGGGCGGATTGCGCTGCACCCAGACATCGCGGTACAGGCTGATTTTTCCCGCCGGATTGAAGTCGGTATGCTCGTCAATGCCCCGCATGGTGGCGCAGCCGGAAGCCAGCAGGACCAGGACAAGGTTGAGAAAAACGAGAAGTGAAACAAGGCGTTGCTGCTGCATGGGCGTACCTCGCGCGGCCTTTGCGCCGCCGGTTTGGCAAGCAGTATACATACTGCCCGCAAAACATACAGCAAAAAAGCCGGTGTTGCGCCATGCCAGCAGCCCCAGCCCCGCCGCTGTTCGCGCCTGGGAAGGCGCATTACAAAAACACCTTGTAGGATACAGCATAGGCTTCGCCTATGCGTTTTGCCATTTCGCGGCTTATGGAGCGCGCTCCCTTTTCCATTTCCGATATATGGTGCTGGCGCACGCCCAAAACTTTGGCCAGCTCTTTTTGCGTTATGCCTTCTCTGGCGCGCAGGCCGCGCAATCTGTTGCCGGGGCTTGACTCGGGAAAAACCTCCCTTGCGGGAAACAGCGCTTCGCCCTTTTCGTTGGAGCAACTTGCGCAGGGCTCGATAAAGGCCAGCACGCTGTCCAGAAGGGCGCACACGCGCTGCGCTTCCTGCGTTGGCACAGTGAGAAGAATTTCAGTCAATGCGCCTGTAGTCTGCGTTTTCATGCGTTCCAAACAGTCACCCCTTGCCGCTTGATCATAAAATACCAATTTCAGGTATTTTGTCAAGAGAGAGGGCTTCTTTGATCCTTGACATATGTGCTACTAGGTAGTATACAGTTTTTATGAGACGGATTTTTAAAACAAGAATGTTCTATCGATGGATGAGGAAAAGCCCTCTGCTCGATCAGGCCTTGCTTAAAGCCGTTGACGAAATGGAGCGTGGCCTGATTGATGCCGATCTGGGTGGGAACGCTCCTGAAGAAAAGGTCTACAAAAAGCGTGTCCCGCTTCCGGGGAGGGCCAAAAGCGGGAGTACCCGCACCATTGTTGCTACCAGCAAGGCCGGAAGGTGGTTTTTTCTTTATGGTTTTGAAAAGAATGAGCAGGACAATATTTCAGGTAGTGACTTGACAGAATTGCGCATTGCTGCCGGATATCTGCTTTCCGCCTCAGAGGAACAGTTGGCTGAATTTCTTGCGGGCGGAAAAATTCAGGAGATTTGTGATGACTACGAATAAGAGAAGTCGCCTGAGCGAAGAAATGTATGAGACCGTGCAGGATATGTATGCATGCGGCCTCATCGACAAGCGGCGCTTTGAGGAATATCAGGCTTTACATGCCGCCAGCGAGACGCCGAAATACACCGGAGAAGAGGTAAAAGCACTCCGTTCCCGTCTGAACGTGAGCCAATCCGTTTTGGCTGCATTGATAAACACCAGCCCCGCCGCTGTTCGCGCCTGGGAAGGCGGCACGAAAAAGCCCGGTGGGCCTTCAAATAAACTGTTGCACTTGCTTGATCAAAAGGGCCTGGGTATTTTTTTGTAGAAATCACTTTCGCAAAAAGGGCCGTTTTCCTTGCCTGATTGATTTTGTAGATTTCTTTGCAACTTCAATATCATGCTCCGCAAGAAATCTATATACCCGCTGTAAGCCCTGAATTGCATTCAAAGACCACTGAATTTTCATATATGACATGCGGGCGGCTCCACATCATTGCCAGCCTCAAGGTCTAAAAGCCAGGCTTCTACTTCCTCTTGCGTCAAATGCAGGCCTGTGCTCTTGTAATGCTCATGCGCCGCAATACACTCTTGCCGCACTGCTTCCCGCTTTTCTTCCCTTTCCACAAAGGATTGGATAGCCTGAATCATTTTTTGCAAGCTTCCTATATGCCTAATTCGGAGTGAGAACCAATCCGCACAAGCTGAAGGCGTTCATTGTCCGGCTTACGGTAGAGTAGAATAAGATCGGGCCGGATATGACAGTTTCGATGATCCTTCCAGTTGCCTGTCATGGCATGATCACTGTACCTTGCGTCAAGAGGGGTATCATGTGCCAGTTTTGTCAATATTGGAAATAATTCAGCGTCAAGCACAGCTGTGCCTCCTACTGTCTTTGCAAGACGCTTATAGTCACGTTTAAAAGATGACGTAGGTTTAACTGTCCGCATGAAGTGCCGTAAAGACTTCATCAATAGTGATATAGCCCGGCGTAGTATCCGCCCTTGCTTCCTGCATTGCTGCTATAGTTTCCGCATTTGGGATAAGCGGATTAAAAGGCATGGCCTTGTCGTGGGCGATGCGCATAAGCAGGAGCCGTACCGCGTCCGATACGGTAAGGCCGATACTTGCCAGTACAGCGGCTGCTTCCGCCTTGACAGCGTTATCAATGCGGGCCTGTACCATTCCCTTTGCCATGATAAAACTCCCTGAGAAGATATGGTGAATGACATTGTATGTCAGTCAGAAAAATTGTCAACTCAGGCCTCCTGCTTCAGCAATTCTCATGAGAATTGCTGCTCCTGCTTCCCCCGCCTTGACTCCCGCCGCGCTTGCACTATTTTTGTGCAGATGCGAAAAAGGAGGGTCTCATGCAAGCCATAAGCTACACGCAGGCGCGGCAGCGTCTGGCCAGAACCATGAGCGAGGTATGCGAGGGGCACGAGCCGGTGATCATCACCCGGCAAAAGGCCCCGGCTGTGGTCATGCTGTCCCTGGAAGATTACAACAGCATGAAGGAGACTGCCTACTTGCTCGGCACCCCGGCCAATGCCGAGCGGCTGGCGCAGTCCGTTGCGGACGCCGAATCCGGAAAGCTCACGCGCCTCAAGCTGGATGATCTGCGCGCGCTGTGAAGCTGGCAGCAAGCGTTAACGCGACAGCGCCAAATGCAGCATAATCGCGCCTTCAACGGCCAGCATATCGGTCCTGGGCAGCGTGCCCAGTTGCTCTTTGAGGCGTGATTTGTCGGCAGTCATAATCTGATCGGCAAGAGCCTTGCCCCTTCGTCCCCCCACCTGCACGAGAGCTTCTCCCGGATAGCGCCGCTCCGTATTGTTGGTTACAGGCACAACCACCACCCGCGCCAAATTCCTGTTGGCCCCATCATTGCTCACAATAACCGCTGGCCTCGTCTTGCGGATCTCACTGCCTACAGCCGGGTCAAACTCAACCCACCATACCTCACCGCGCCGCATCGGCTGCGTCCCCCGCCAGGGCATTGCACCACTCCTGCGCTTCGGCTTCCCGCGTCTTGTCCGCAGCCATAGCCCTGTAGCCCTCGTCAAGGGACATATCCATGACATGCGGGCGCACCAGATCTTCAATAAAACGGCTGATGCGGCCCTTGCCGATGCGCCGGTTCAGCCCATCGTACACCGCCTCATCAAGGGTAATAGTCATGCGCTTCATAGTTGACCTCACTGACTTCGGACTCCCGTCCAATATGTATAATCTTTCGGTCAGGCAGGTACAAAAGTCAAGGAGGCGTGCCATAGCCCTGCCCCCTCCTCCCCCCAATCAAAAAAATTGTACGGCCTTTTTTCCGCCAAAGCCTTGCCCGCCTGCGCGTTCAGCCCCATTCCTCCCTGCCGGGGCCGCCTATCCCTTTTCCGATAGGGGCCTCTCTTTTTTTCAAGCCATGGGGCCTTTTTTCGCCCGCTTTGGAGGGTCTTTTCCCATATCCCATTGAATTTGCTTATGAGTTTTCCTTTATTTCCCTTGCCGCCCCGGTAAAAATTTTTTTCCCAAACTTGTCTTTCCCTGTTTACAAGAGCCTTTCGCTGCTGTAGAGTGCAAAGCATAGCTATCCTGGCGTGGAACATGCCTTGACGCCGCGCCGGGACTTTTCATCAACCCTGTTTCATCTGCAAACCTCAGGAGGGACGCATGAAACGTATTACCACTCTGCTGCTGGCCGTGGCTTTCACGCTTGGCAGCGTCTGCGCCGCCCAGGCTGACGGCATAGACATCAAAGTGAAGGGCCAGTGGGACTTCGCCTTTGGCATGGTCGGCAACGGCGTGTTCAAACACTCCGCCAACTCCTCTGATTCCGGCCGCTATGCCCGCCCCGGAGCCGGAGCTAAAAGCCGCCAGCGCGATGAAGACAACTTCGAAGCCCGCCAGCGCATCCGCACGCAGATCAACTTTATCGCCTCCGAATACCTGCAGGGCGTGCTGCACTTTGAAATCGGCGATCTGGACTGGGGCCGTCCCGGCACCGGCCGCCAGCAAGGCGCCGCGCTGGATACCGATGGCGTGAACATCGAGACCAAGCACGCCTACATCGACTGGATCATCCCGAACACCCCGGTGTCCGTGCGCATGGGCCTGCAGCCCCTGACCCTGCCCAGCTCGCGCCTTGGCAGCATCATCCTGAACGCGGACATGGCCGCCATTGCCGTCAGCTCCCCGGTTACCGACTGGCTCAGCCTGACCGCGCTCTGGGCCCGTCCCCTTGACCGCTTCCGCGATGGCAACTCCCGCAACCTTGATGACGAAGTCGATCTCTTCGGCCTGGTCGCGCCCATGAAGTTCACGGGCGTATCCTTCAGCCCCTACTTCATCTGGGGCAAAATCGGCACCGGTTCCGGCTTCCTCAACAACTACGCCTTCCAGAATCACGATCTCCTTCGCGGTACTGGCTGGGGTAACTGGGCAGGCTTGGACGCGTATAACGACAACGATGCCAAGATCTGGTACCTGGGCACCAACTTCAAGCTGGACGCCTTTGATCCCCTGGTCTTCAACATGGACGTGATCTACGGCCACCTGCAGACCGCCGAATACGCGCCTCTTGCCCTTAACCGCGGTAATCACACCCATGCTGGCGCTGACGGCTGGTACATCGGCGCCACCCTGGATTACAAGATGGCTTGGGGTACCCCGGGCATCTTCGGCTGGTACGCCAGCGGCGATGACGCTGACGACTTCCGTGACAAGGGCGAGCTGGGCCGTCTGCCTGCCATCCTGAACGACGGCGGCACCTTCAAGGCCACCACCTTTGGCACGCACGGCTACTACGGCATCAGCAACGGCGGCGGCTACAACCGCGTCAACGGCACTGCCACCGGCACCTGGGGCATCGGCATTCAGGTTGCGGACGTGTCCTTTGTGCAGGACCTGAAGCACACCCTGCGCTTTGCCTACTACCGCGGCACCAATGATTCGGATATGGCTCAAGCTACCCTCGGCCTCGGCGCGAACTGGTACGGGGACAACATCTACCTGACCAAGGACGACTCCGTA
>DBDO01000029.1 GCA_002293605.1 Desulfovibrionaceae bacterium UBA930 | reverse complement strand
CGCCGCCGATGACGTTGCCCGCCCTGACCGTGGCCATGCGCGTTCCTTCGCGGAAAAAAGAGGAGCAATAGGCGTGGGCGATAATTTCGGCGCAGGCCTTGGAAGCGCTGTAGGGGTCTTTGCCGCCGAGATGGTCGCTTTCCCGGTAGCCGAAGACCCATTCATCATTACGGTAGCACTTGTCGCTGGTGATCAGCACAAGGCTGCGCACCCCCGGCGTACGCCGCACCGCCTCAAGCAGGTTCAGGGTGCCAAGGGCGTTGCTTTCAAAGGTCAGGGTCGGATCTTCATACGAGGGCCTGACCAGGGCCTGGGCCGCCATATGAAAAATAACTTCAGGCTGAAAACGGTCTATGGCGGCGGCAAGGGCCTCTCTGTCGCGCACATCGCCGGTGAAATGGCTGATACGGCTTTGCAGCCCAAGGGCCTCAAAGCCGGAAGGGTCGGTAGGAATCCCAAGAGAATATCCGGCGACCTTTGCCCCCAGTTCCAAAAGCCAGGTGCAGAGCCAGAAACCCTTGAAGCCGGTATGGCCGGTAAGCAGCACCCGGCGGTTGCGGTATTGATGCAAAAACATATGCCGTCCTTATTAATGGCCGAAATACATAGCGCCTCAGGCAGGCAGATCATAGGGCATGACGCGCCCCGCAGGCAAGCGCTTTCCCTTGCGGATTTTTTTAATGGCGTCCACAGGGCTTGCAGTGTACGATTATGACGCTATGCGGGAACTTCCAGCGCGGGGAATGGCATCATGAAGGCATTGTGCAGCGAAGTATTGCCGCTTCTTGAAGCGAAACACTCCCTTGTGCTGGTCACCCTGACGGAGCAGAGCGGTTCTGCGCCGAGGTCGGCGGGGGCCAGAATGCTGGTGTTGGCAGACGGCTCCATTCTCGGCACTATAGGGGGGGGCCGGTACGAGGCCGAAGCCATAGAAGCGGCCCTTGTTCTGCATCGCATGGGGGCCGGGGCCTCAGGCGCTCCTCTGGGCACACGGCCAGGCATACTGCTGGCATATTCCCTGCATGGCGTTGAGGATATGGATATGATCTGCGGGGGAGCCCTCACTCTTTTGCTGGAGTATCTGCCTGCGGGTCACGCGCCTGTCAGAAAGGCCTTTGCCCAGGGCCAGGAGGCCGAGGCTGCGGGGCGCGCCTTTTCTTTTGCCGTCAAAATCACCGTGACGGACAGCCGCTGCAAAGAGGCAGCGCGGAGCAAAGCAGGCTTTCCCCTACCCGGACAAAGCCTTTGCGTGGATGTTGAACGCTTTGCCATATGCCCGGCGGATCAGGCAGGGAAAGCTTTCTCGCTCTTTTTGCCGGGGGATCTCCCTCAAGACATCGCGCAGCAGGCCGCAAGGCTGTACGAGGCCAGGCCCCCGCTCCCTCCCCCGCTTGCGCTGCATCGCGTCAAGGAAGAAGGGTCATGCTGGCTTCTGGAGCATTTTGCCGGCCCTGCCCGTGTCTTTTTGTTCGGCGGCGGGCATGTCTCGTTTGCAAGCGCCCGGCTCGCTCAAAGCGTTGGCTTTCGCGTTGTCGTGATTGACGATCGTCCGGAATTCGCGAGTCCGGAACGCTTTCCGGGCGCGAGCATAGAGCGGCCACCCTCCCTGAGCGAAGAGGATATGATGCAGGTATTGTCGCGCATGCGGGTTAGCCCCGAAGACGCGCTGGTCATCCTGACCAGAGGCCATGCGCATGATCGCGAAGCCCTCGCCGCTGCCTTGAGCACCTCGGCTGGCTATATCGGCATGATCGGCAGCAAAAGCAAGCGGGACGCCGTATATGCACAGCTTACGGCCTGCGGCCTCGCCCCTGAGCGCCTGGGCCGCGTGCACGCGCCTATAGGCCTTGCCATTGGCGCGGAAAGCCCTGAGGAAATAGCCGTCAGCATAGTCGGAGAACTCATTCTCTGGCGAAGCGGCCTTCAGCGCCCGGAGGGACTGTGACCCCCCCTGCCGGAATCAGCGCTCTCATTCTTGCGGCAGGCCACTCCAGCAGGATGGGCGGCGAGCCCAAAGCCCTGCTGCCCCTGGGCGGCTCCACTCTGCTGGGCATGGCCTTTGCCGCGCTTAGAGAAGGCGGTGCCGAGGATATCCGTGTGGTCACCGGAGCGCATGCTCAGGCTATTTCGGCGCAGGCCCAAAACTTACACGCCGCGCTCGTGCATAATCCCGCCTTTGAGCAGGGCATGTTTTCTTCCGTGCAAGCGGGGCTCTGCGCCCTCTGGACCGGGGGCACCCCCAGGCCACGCGCGGTTTTGCTGCTGCCCGTGGACGGCGCTCTGGTAAAGCCGCAAAGTATTGCGGCCCTGATCGCGGCCTGGAACAGTCTGTCCGAGGGCGAGCGGGACTGGGCTGTGTTCGTGCCTTCCTTTGAAAGCCGTCTGGGGCATCCGGTTCTGTTCGGGGCCGCGCATATCCCTGCCATCCTCCATGCAAAAGAAGAGGGCGGGCTGCGCGCCTATTTTGCCGGGCTGCTCAAAGGACAAGAGGCAAAAGACTTTATGCGGGGCATGGCGGAAAAGAGGCTTGCCGTGCTTTGCAGCGCCGATCGGCAGCCGCAGGAGGGCCAACGCCTGCATTCCTGCCTGCTTGACGCGCCCTTTTACCGCGTGCCCGCTGCAACTGCGGCCCGGAGCAGGCCGGTGCACTTTCTGCCCCTGCCGGATGCAGGCCTGATTTGTGATATCGACAGGCCCGAGGATCTCGCCAAAGCGCAAGCCCTGCTTGCATCCACCCGCAACCGGGTCAGGCCTTTGCTCTCGGAAGCAGCGGACTGGCTGCGCAACGCCCGCTTAAGCGAGAGAAAAATCCGGCACAGCATTCAGGTGGCGCGGGGGGCCTTGCGTCTGGGTCTGGCCCTGCGAAAGGCCGGGCTGCCCGCTGATTTACAACTCCACGCCTGCGGGGGGCTGCTGCATGATATCGCCAGAATGCACAGGGAGCACGCCAGAGTCGCCCATGCCTGGATAGAGGCCTTTGGTTGGAGGGAATGCGCCCTGGCCGCAGGTGCGCATACCGTACTCCCGGACAGCCTGCTTGAGATTCTGGGCATTCCCCTGCGCGATCTGCCCTTGAACAGCAAAGGGGAGTTGCTGACGGAAATATCCGTTCCCGAGGGCTATACCGCGCCAAGGCCGGAATTGCTTCACGCCTGCCTGAGTGTTTTTCTCGCGGACAAGCATTTTTCCGGCGAGGCCCTGGTTTCGCTCTCGCAACGCTTTGCTGCCGTGCGAGAGCACTTTTTCGGCAATGGCAAGGCAAAAGAAGCCATAAGCCGCCGAGAGGCGGTTGCAAAGGCGGTTCGTGATGCTGCCGCAGCAATGGCGGGCCGCCCGGTCGAAGCGCTGCTGGGCGAACGCTGCGGGCACGAACTGGAAAGTGCTTTGGATCGCTTTTCCGACAGGGTCTTTTTATGAGCCTGCTCTATCTGCTTCGACACGGGGAGGCGGCCCCCGGCGGCGTACTTGCCGGTCAAAAGGACTACCCGCTCACGCCTGCGGGAGTTGCCCAGATACAGGCGCGGCAGAGGGAACTGGCGGGCGTGGCCTTTTCCGCCGTCTGGTCCAGCCCTTTGGCACGCTCCAGGCAGACGGCAGAAATCATTCTGCAAGGCAATGCCGCGAATACGGCAAAAATCACAGAACTCGCAGCATTTATGGAAATATCCCTGGGCGCGTGGGAGGGGAAGGAAAAGGACTGGGTACGGCGCGTCTTTGCCCAGGAGTGGGAAAAACGGGGCTCAGATCCTGCCGGTACCCCGCCGCCGGAGGGTGAGAGCTTCGTCATGCTGGCCAAACGGGTGCTTCCCGCCTTTACCGCTGTTTGCGCAGAGGCCTGCCGTCACAAGGCCTCTCTGCTTGCCGGGCACCAGGCGGTAAACCGCGTCATCCTGGCGCAGGTAACAGGCCTGTCCCTTAACCAGGTCATGCTGATTCCGCAGCCGCTCGCAGCCCTTTCCGTATTGGAGCTTCGAAAAGGCCGCATACGCATGGTGGAGTGAAGCCGTAATCCTCCGGACAGCCCGGAAAGGCCGAAGCTTTTGATTTCCTGCTTGCGTCCGGGAAAAATTCGATCTACATAGTCCTTCGCCTGCTGGGCGGCTATGCGCTGCCCGCCAGAACCGTACCGGGGATGTAGCTCAGCTGGGAGAGCGCCGCGTTCGCAATGCGGAGGCCAGGGGTTCAATCCCCCTCATCTCCACCAGTATAAATGATATCAGGTAATTATCCTGATTTTGCTATGGTCTGCCCTTCAAAAACCGATGGATACACAGCTTGTGTCCATATAGCGGTTTTTGAAGGCAGACCATGTTTTTTATCCCGCTCTCCTTCCTGTGCGAGCCCTCTCTTCAATATCCGCTTCTCAATAGCCCCGTCACAAGGGCTATAACGCCCCGGACTGCTGTAGCCCTTGCTGATTATCTCCCCCTCTAGCATAGTTTTTTCGGAGAAAAGCAATGCCTGAAAACGAAAGCACGGAATTCAAAAAAACGCTCGGCCAACTCAAGGAAGGGCTTATTTCCATTGCCGCCATATTGAATAAACATGGTGAGGGTGAGCTATGGTTTGGCATTCGCGATGACGGCATTCCGGTAGGCATCAATGTCGGCGCAAAGACTATCCGCGATATTTCCCAAGCCATTGCCGCGCATATTGAGCCAAAAATCTATCCTGAAATCACTACCGAAACGGTGGAAAAGACGCAGTGCGTCAAGATTGCCTTCGCCGGTCAGGAAGCGCCCTATGCCGCCTATGGCAGGCAATATATGCGCGTTGGGGATGAAGACCGACAAATGAGCGCCAGAGAGCTGGAGAACTTTTTTTCAAGAAAAAACCTTTTTGCCGGAAACTGGGATTCCAGTTATGCAGGAAGTATGAAGTATTTGAAAAAATTATATATAATATTTAACGGATACGCAAATGTTTGCACATGTTATTCTGCATATCCCGCATTCCGGGCTCGATATTCCCCCAGGATATATTGAGGGGGAAAACAGCCTTGTTTCCGGTGATACTCTACGCCGGAATGTCTTCAAAGAAGCCGACCTGTTTGTGGATCAACTTTTTCCAAGCC
Organism: Desulfovibrionaceae bacterium UBA930; assembly: GCA_002293605.1. Taxonomy (GTDB): domain Bacteria; phylum Desulfobacterota; class Desulfovibrionia; order Desulfovibrionales; family Desulfovibrionaceae; genus Frigididesulfovibrio. Next base: position 8,839 of record DBDO01000029.1, on the reverse strand, counting down.
AGTATAACATTACTACAATAAATCCGTTATTCAGCCGTATTGTTTGCGATGTGGAACGCTTCCGGGATGATGTCAATGAACCGGAAAGCCAACGCGGACGGGGGCTGTTCTACACCCATTTTGAAGACGGCACGTCATTCCGGGCATATGATGTCCTCTTGCGACAGAAGACCCTTGCGGCGTTATATGATCCGCACCATGCGCTTCTTACCAAGTCTGTGGCACATAAGCTCCAAAGGCATGGACAATGCTGTATTATTGATTGCCATTCATTTTCAAATATGCTTTCATATGGCGGTGATCTCCCGGACTTCTGCATAGGAACAGACTCTTTTCATACGTCAAAATTTTTAATGGAATCCTTGCAAACATATATTGAATGTGCTGGATACAGCGTCAAAATCAATTTCCCCTATAGCGGCAGTATCGTACCCATGTCGTATTACAAGAGAGAGCCGCAGGTACAGTCGATCATGATTGAGGTCAACAAACGCCTGTATCTGGATGAAGCCACATTCAGCAAGACGGGGGGCTTTGCCGCAATACGCGAATTTTGTCGAGAATTGGTCGGCCTGATAGCCACACTAAGCCGCGCTGACACGTAGGCTTTCTTCATAGATAATGTGCTTTCCTGCTTGCTTGCGCTGCCTCTGCGGCGTGAAGGGCATCCGCTTGGCCTTAGAAGTCATTTTTTCTATAATAGGATCTTGATTTAATTGCTACAAAGCTATAAAAGCAAACCTAAACTTGGATGCCGTTGCCTCATCATAATCAGAACCTGCATAGTCCTCAGCAAGGTGAGCCATGCCAAAAAAGATTGTTCGTCCAGCGTCTCTGGTGAAGCAAGGAGCTTTGGTTCTCTATGCCACGTCACTTAAGGTATCAGATTTTTTGATTGAAAATTTTTATAGTATTGAACGTCTTGATCCCGAAAATATAAATGAAAAAGGATATCAAAGACTGTTAAACAAAGGACGAGCGAGAAAGTTATGTGATTATATTGTTGGTGGTCAAGCAACAAAGGATGCATTTTTGCCAACAAGTATATTTATGGCTACAGATAAAAGCATTCCTTTTGACCCTTCAAATAATACAATTGAGATTGATATATCCGAGATTTGTCCATTTAATATTGTTGATGGACAGCATAGAGTCGAAGGACTCAAGATGGCGGCAGAGAAAGATTCAAGGGTTTTAGGCTTTGAGCTTCCTGTTAATATAGCCGTAAATCTTTCTGAAATAGAACAGATGTGTCATTTTTTGATTGTAAATACAACACAAAAAAGCGTTGATGAGGGGGTCGCTCAACGTATTCAGGCAAGGCTGACAAAAGCCATAGGGGTTGACCCTACGCCGCATCTTCCAAAGTGGATCATGCAGTCTGTTCAAAAAGGTGAAGATGAAAAATCTTTACAATATGTATATTTTTTAAATAATACACAAAATAGTCCCTGGAAGGGAAAAATTAAAATGGCTAATGAGGAATCAAAAGATGGCAGTATTAACCAGAAAAGTTTTGTTAAAGCGATAAAGAAATACATCCTCACTGTAGATAATCCTATAGCGGATAGAGAGGCCGCAGACAGGCAACATCGTATTTTTCTTAACTACTGGACTGCCATTGTCAATATTATAGGAGATTCGGAGTCAAGTATTTTGTTTAAATACTACGGGGTAGAGATCTTCTGCAGATTTTTCGTTCCCTTTCTTCGCACGGTTATAAATCATATAGGCGACTTTAAGGTGCAAACATTACAAGATTTATTGGAGCAGGTTTTTGATAATGCAGAAGGGCTAGCAGCAGGTGTTGGACATATTGACTTCTGGACTAAGGGGGGTACTGCAAGCGGCTTGAATGCAAGTGCGCTTCACCGACTCAATGCTGAAATGGTGAAATCTCTTCATAAAACTATAGGATATAATAGGGATATGGAGATATGAAATATCATGAATTGGACCCTTCGCCGACAGAAAAAATCGAGTTTCATCTTTCCAGGTATAAATTTATTCCGAGAAAAGCAGGCTGCTATGTTTTATCAAGCCTTGACGGGCATATCTTGTATATAGGACAGTCTAAAGATTTATATAGAAGATTCCAACAACATCTTGAAGATTCTGAAAAGACAGGCCCTACCCTGGAGGGGAGAGTGTACTTGTTCCACTACATATTATATGAAGAACTTAATCTGTTTACATTAGAGAGAACCTGGCTTAATCAATTTAGCGCGGCACATGGCGTTATCCCGATTCTCAACAAAGTAGATTCTCCTGTTGCTTAAGTGAGGGGCTTTGCGTCAACAGGCCCACTCTGAAAATTTGCGATTCTCCGCGCCTGTTCCGGCTGGGAGCCAAAGCCCGCATAGTTTGCAGCGGCCAATGCCCTGACATTTGCCTTGCTCTTTCATTTCGTATAAAGCAATGTGCACCCGGTTTGCCTTTCTGAGCGGGCAGGGGAGCCTTTTGGCGAAGCGCTGCCGCTTTTCCATGCCGCCTGCCCCTGAAAGGCCCCTCAACGCGAAAATGCATACCTGGTTCTTGCTATGACAGAAAAAGTCCTTACCCTTATCACAGAGCATGCCGAAGCCGGGGCGGAACTGCGCCGCCGCTTTTTTGCCGCGCACGCCCGGCTTGTCGCCTCTGCGGCCTTACGTATGGCCCTTAGCCTGGCCAGGGGCAACAAGCTGCTTTTTTGCGGCAACGGGGGCAGCGCTGCTGATGCCCAGCATCTGGCCGCCGAGTTCGTTAACCGTTTTATTTTAGACAGGCCCCCCCTGCCGGCCCTGGCCCTGACAACGGACAGCTCCATTCTTACGGCTATCGGCAATGATTTCGGTTTTGATCTGGTCTTTTCCAAACAGGTGCAGGCCCTTGGCAATCCTGGCGACATGCTTGTGGCCCTGTCCACCTCCGGCAATAGCGCCAATGTGCTCAGGGCCATAGAAGCGGCGCGGGAGCGTTCGCTCTTCGTGCTCGGCCTTACCGGCGGCGCGGGCGGTGCAATGGCCCCCCTGTGCGACATGCTTATTGCCGTTGACGATGCACGTACGCCCCTGATTCAGGAAATTCATATCGCTGTGGGCCATTTGCTTTGCGGCCTGACTGATTATTATCTTTTTGAAAACGTAGCCGAGCTTAGGCCCTATCTTGAGGGCGGCGCTTCGCTCCCCGGCTGTTAACCCCTTGTGTAAAGGTTTTTGCCATGCCCATATATGAATACGCCTGCCCCAAGTGCGATCGGGAGTTCGAAGAACTCGTGTTCGGCGATGCCGTGCCCGCCTGCCCCCACTGCGGCTGCGAGAGGCCCGAGCGCAAGCTCTCCTGCGCCTGTCTGCACATGCCCGCGCCCTCCCGTGTGGGCCAGACGGTCAGCTATCCTTCCGGCGGCAGCAGAGGCGGCTGCGCCGGGTGCTCCGCCGGAAGCTGCGCCGGGTGCAAATGAGCGCGATGAAAACACTTACCATAGCGACCCGGGGCAGTCGGCTGGCCTTGTGGCAGGCAGAGCACATCAAGGCCCGGCTGGAAGAACGGCACGGCCTTATCTGTGAGCTTCTGGTTCTGAAAACCAGGGGCGATGTTATTCTGGATGTGCCCCTTTCCAAAGTTGGCGGCAAAGGGCTGTTTGTCAAGGAAATTGAAGAGGCCCTGCTGGACGGGCGGGCCGACCTTGCCGTGCACTCCATGAAGGATGTGCCCATGCAGCTTCCCGAAGGGCTGGTTCTTGGCGCAACGCCAAAGCGGGAAAACCCCGCTGATCTCTTGCTCAGTTTTCAGCACGATGGCCTTGCGGCCTTGCCCAAAGGCGCGCGCGTCGGCACCAGCAGTTTGCGCCGTCAGGCCCAGCTTCTTGCTCTGCGCCCGGATATCACGGTGCTTTCCCTGCGCGGCAACGTGGACACGCGCATCCGCAAACTGCGCGAAGGCGAATTTGATGCCATCATCATGGCTGCCGCCGGAATAAACCGCCTGGAGATCAGCCTCCCCTTCATGAGTCCGCTTGAGCCTCCGGCCTTTCTGCCCGCTGCCGGGCAGGGCGCGCTGGGCATTGAATTCAAGGCGGACAGAAGCGATGTCGCCGAGTTGCTGGGCTTTCTGAACCACCCTGAAACCTTTGCCAGGGTAGAGGCCGAGCGCGCTTTTCTAGCCGGGCTTGAGGGAGGCTGTCAGGTTCCCATTGCCGCCTACGCAGTGTTGAACGAATGCACGGAGCACGGCACCATTGCCCCAAAGGCCGTATTGACCCTGGAAGGTCTGGTGGGCGATGTGCTGGGCAAAGAGATTATCCGCAGAAGCGTGCAGGGCGATCCTTCGCAGGCCCGGGCCTTGGGCCTGGCCCTGGCGCAGGAAGTCAAGGATGCGGGCGGCGGGGCCATACTGCGCGATTTATACGGAGCTGCCAGCTGATGAGCGCCTTTAAACCCCTGGCTGCGGACAAACTCCACGCCGCCTTCCCGCCCGAACGTATCCCCTTTGCCAGCAGCGATGCCATCCCCAAAAACGGCAAACGCCACGCCCCCCAGCAGCGGGCCCTAGACGCCCTGGAACTTGGCCTGCACATTACGGCCAAGGGCTTTAACATCTATCTTGCGGGCGAAGCGGATCTGGGTCGCAGCTTCCTTTTGCGCGATGTGCTCGTTCCACGCGCCAAAAAGGGAGCTACCCCGCCGGATCTCATCTATGTCTTCAATTTTGATGACCAGGACGCGCCCGTTCTCATCAGCCTTGCCCCCGGCCAGGGCAGAAAGCTCAAAAACGCGCTCTCCAAGACCTATTCACGCATCCAGAAAGAAGTGCTGCAACGCCTGGAGGGCAACTCTCACACCCGGCGGCGCAGTTCGCTCATGGACAGCTTCCAGAACCGGCGCGACCAGCTCCTGCGTCAGATGAACCAGCTTGCCGGAACCAAGGGCTTTAACCTCGGCTTTGACGAGAGCGGCGGCATGACCCTCTACCCTCTGGTAGAGGGCAGGCGTCTTAACGAGCAGGATTTCGAAAACCTGGAAGAAGGGCTGCGCAACGAGCTTAAAATCAAGGGCGACAGCCTCATGGAGCCCATTGGCGACTATTTGCGCAAGCTCGCCAGAATCGAGCAGGAGTTCCACAAGCAGGAGCGCTCCCTTGAGCGGGAAATGGTGGACGATGTCTTAAAGGCGACCCTTGATCCGGTGATTGAAAAATTTACCAACGGGTCGGACAACAAGGCCCTTGTCCGTTTCTTCCAAAGCCTGCGCGCCGATACCCTGGACAATCTCGATGCCCTTATGCCGCCGGATATGCAAAGCCCCCCCGGCGCCCAGGCCCAGCGCCCTTCCGGAGTGCCGGGCTCTTCCGCCTTTCCTCATGAAAATCCCATGCCCGAGGATCTGTCCGGCCGCTATGACGTGAATCTCTTTGTGGATAACGCCGAAACCTCGGGCGCGCCCATTGTTTTTGAAGATCACCCCACCTTTCCCAACCTTATGGGGGCCATTGAGCGCGAAGCGGAAATGGGCGCGCTGATCACGGATTTCACCCTGATAAAATCCGGAAGCCTGCACCGAGCCAACGGCGGCTACCTTGTGCTGCACATGGATGAGCTGCTCCAGCACCCCAGCGCCTGGGAGGCCCTTTTGCGCGCCCTGCGCGCCTCCAGCTCACGGGTTGAAGACGCCGGAGAGGAAGACGGCAGCAAGGCCAAAGGCCTGCGCCCGGCCCCGGTGCCCCTGTCGCTCAAAGTCATCCTGGTCGGTAAGGAAGAACTGCACGAGATGCTGCTGCTGGCCGATGACCGCTTCAGCAAACTTTTTAAAATCAAGGCCCATCTCACGGAGCATATGCGGCGCGACAGCGCCGGGCTGCGCGTGTACCTTGCGCACATCAAGCGCATTATCGATGACGATGGCCTCCTGCCCTTTGACCGTGAAGCCCTGGCCGGGCTGGTGAACTTCGGTTCGCGCATCATCGAGGATCAGCAAAAGCTTTCCCTCAAATACCCGCGTTTGCGCGAAATTATGGTGGAAGCCTCGGCCTGCGCCTCCTTGCGGGGTAAAAATCTGGTCAGCAGGGACATCCTCCGTCAGGCCATGAAGGCCCGTACCTTTCGTTCCAATCTGATCGAAGAGTGCTTCATGGAGGATTACGACCGCGGCATTATCAAGGTGCCTACAGAGGGTATGGCCGTGGGCAAGATCAACGGTCTGGCCGTTACCTTTTATGGCGATTTTGAATTCGGTCTGCCGCACCAGATATCCTGCACCGTGGGCGCGGGCAACGGCGGGATCATCGACCTGGAGCGGGATGCCAAGCTCGGCGGTCCCATTCATACCAAGGCCATCATGATCCTCAAAAGCTACCTTGTTGGAGCTTTTGCCCACAATAAGCCCCTGGTGCTGACCGGGAGCCTCGGCTTTGAACAGAATTACGCGGGTATTGAGGGCGATTCCGCCTCCGGGGCCGAGCTTGCCGCGCTGCTCTCCGCCCTGTCGCGCGTTCCGGTGCGACTGGATATGGCCTTTACCGGGGCTGTCGGCCAGGACGGGCAGATTATGGCCGTTGGCGGGGTCACCCGCAAAATCGAAGGTTTTTTTGAAGTCTGCAAACGGCGCGGCCTGACAGGCACCCAAGGCGTTATCCTGCCCAAGGACAATATCGCCCATGTGCTGCTCTGCGATGATGTTGTGGAGGCGATTCGCGCCGGGCGTTTTCATATCTTCGCCGTGCAGCACATTACCGAGGCCATGCAGATTCTAACGGGCCTGCCTTCCGGACGGCTACGCAAAGACGGCACCTACCCCAAAGGCTCGCTGTACCGCCTGGTGGATGAACGCCTCAAGGAGCTGGCCCGCCTCTCGCGCAGCGATAAGCGCCGCTAGAGATACTTGTAGGCGGGCTTTGCCCGCTTACAAGTATCTCAAAGTGAAACTGCTATAGAAGTCACTTCATAATTCATTATGAAGTGACTTCTATACTGTCAGACGCTATTTACAGCAACACGGCAACGACTCGGTCCATACCATATCCTCTAATGGCATGCGAGTTTGCTGATGGCGGCAGGGAGTTTGAACCTTGTCAGCGGAATAGCCAAGTACCAGAATATTTACCGGAATGACCGCATCCGGCAAGGCAAACTCGCGGCGCACCACTGCCGGATCAAACCAGGTGATCCAGCATGAGGCAATACCTTCCGACCAGGCCTGGAGCATCATCTGCGTTGTGGCGATAGTGGCGTCAATATCCGCCATGGAATGACCATCTTGGGGTCTTTGCCACGCCTTGTCTTTACGACTGCATATCACTACGGCAAACGGAGCGCCGTGCATATTGCCCGCTTTAGCCAGTTTTTCAAGAGCTTCCGCCGACGATAGCACCAGAAAACGTTGCGGCTGGAAATTTGCCGCTGTCGGGGCGACTCTTCCGGCTTCCAGTATATTACGGAGTTTGGCCTCCTCAACAGGTTTGGGCGTGTATTTGCGAACTGAATGGCGCTCTTTGGCAAGCTGAAGGAAGTTCATAGAAATTCTCCTTGTTGTGATTGGTGTTGTGCTCTCATACCTCCTGTAGTATTTCTTTCGCAAGAACGCACTTTTTTTATATATAGTTACAAAAAAGAAACTATGGAGAAAAACCCATGGGAATCGTTAAACCGGCATATCCCTGCATGTTGACCCTAGCGATGGATCTTGTCGGCGGAAAATGGAAAATGGTTATACTCTGGCAACTGCGTAACGGTATTTTCAGATTCAGCGAATTAAAACGCGTACTTATCGGAATAACGCAAAAAATGCTCACCCAGCAGCTACGGGAACTCGAAGATGCAGGCATTATCATTCGCACGGTGTACCCGGTTGTGCCGCCAAAGGTGGAGTACAGTCTGGCGGAGGAAGGAAAAAAGCTCATTCCAGCACTGGACGCTTTGTGCCAATGGAGCACAAACTATGCTGCCAGTTACGGCATAGCGCAATCAACCTGCTGCTCCGCCCAGCAGGAGGAAAGGTCTCTGACAGGAGTATGAGCCAGGACCACTGGCTAAAAACCGTTACGTGGGGTGATAAGCATAAGATAGCCAATGACCGCCTCAGTGGATAGACGCGCGCTGCTGGAGCGCTTTCTGAGCGAAGGAAAGGGCCTCAAAGGCGGCGGCTTTCTTCTGGTGGGAAATGACGGATACGGGCATAGCCTGTCCCTCTCAAAAAGAACGAAAAATACCGTACGTTATTTTGTCATTCAAGGAGCTCCTTGTGCTGCATGCGGATATCACAAAATTGTCCGGCGCATTATGGACATACCCCATAGCTTTATGGAGAAGAAGACTGTCATTCCTGCTGTTGATTGCCATGTTTGCGAGGAGTGCGGAGAAATCTTTTTTGGCCCGGAAGCCGCCAGGGTTGTGGAAGAGGACATGAAGCGTTTCGACAGCGAAGTTGCGGCGGGCTTCGGCATCAGTCCGCAGTTTATAAGGGTGTTTTGCGTCATTATACGAAAATTGCGGGTCCAGGGGCCTCAGGCCCCTGGCGGAGGGGTTCGGGGGGCAGAGCCTCCCCGGAAAACTCCTCAAAAACAGCCCAGCAGCGGCTGGCAAGGCCCTTTTCCAGCATAAAGAGCGGCGGGGCCTCACTGCGGCAGCGGGCAAAGCATTGCGGGCAGCGGGGGTGAAAGGCGCAGCCTTCGGGCCGGGCCTAGAGGCCGGGAACGGTACCGGGAATGCTGTGCAGCCGCGTTTTGGGCCGAACCATGCCGGGGCGGGAACGGAGCAGGCCGAGCGTATAGGGGTGGGTGTATTTTTGAGTTGAGCCCCCTTTTGTGCGCCCCATGTCTTGGTTTCCACCTCGCGCTCCAGTTACATGAGGATGCACTTTGATATGAC
>DBDO01000204.1:516-3040 GCA_002293605.1 Desulfovibrionaceae bacterium UBA930 | reverse complement strand
TGGACGATGACGGCGTCGACGCCGGCTTCCGCCGCGACGAGGAGGCTCTCGGCGGCGGAGGGCAGTTCATCTTCCCGTACCAGCGTATTGACGGCGAGGTAGACTTTGCGCGCGGGCGCGAAGGAATGGGCGAAGGCGACGAAACGACCCAATTCTTCCGGGGAGAAGTTGACGGCTTCGGCCCGGGCGGAGAAATTTTTAAGGCCAAGGTAGACCGCGTCCGCCCCGTACAGTAGGCAGGTGTGCAGCTTGTCCATAGAGCCCGCCGGAGCGAGCAGTTCAGGAAGAAATATTGAGTTCATACGTGTACTGCTTATCTGGGGGACTTCGTCCCCAAAGCCCCCTGATGGGGGCGCGGCTCTTTGCACCCGCGATTTTTCAAAATGAGGGTCAAGGGGCCTCAGGCCCCTTGCGGGATTCAGGGGCAGCGCCCCTGACGGGGGGTAGGCGGCAGCCCCAAAAATAGCCATGTCAATCTTCGCTTTCTTCCTGCAAGGCGGCCTTTTGCGCCTCAAAAGGGGCGAGCGCGGCTTCGGCCCCGGCCAGTTTTTCCAGCAGGCTTTCGCTTTTCGTTTGCAGGCTGTGAAAGTCTTTGAGCAGTTGTGTGGCCTGGCCCGTATCGGCGTATACGGCAGGGTCGGCGAGCAGGGCTTCTATCCCGGTCTGTTCGGCGAAAACTCCCTCCAGCTCTGTCTCAAGGGCGGCGTAGCGCTCTTGCAGGGGTTTCATGGCCTTGTACAGGGCTTTGCGCTTTTCCGCCTGGTCGCGTTTGCGCCGTTTCAGATCCTCACGGGTCAGCCCGCTCACGCGGCTGGCTTCGGCGCGTCTGGATTCCAGGGCCGCGGCGTTTTCCAGCGCGCGTTCTTTTTTGCGCGCTTCGGCATACTCGTCAAAACCGCGCTCGTACAGGGCAAAGCCTTTGGGGGAAAGCGCCCATATCTGGTCTGCGGCCTCACTGAGCAGATGGCGGTCGTGGGCAACCATGAGCGCTGTGCCTTCAAAGGAGGCCAGGGCCTCAATGAGGGCTTCGCGGCTTTCCAGATCGAGATGGTTGGTGGGTTCGTCAAGCACCAGGAAGTTGCAGCGGGCGAGAAAGAGCGTGGCCAGCATGAGGCGGCTTTTTTCGCCACCGGAAAGGCTGGCCACGCCGCGCTCGAAATAGTGTTGCCCGAGCATGAAGAGGCCGAGCACGCTCATAAGCTCTTCCTCGGTGGTGCGCGGATCGGAAAGGCGGCGGATTTCCCCGAGCACCGTGCCTGTCGGGTTTAAGGTATCCAATTGGTGCTGCGAGAAATAGCCCACCTTGACCTGCTGACCGAGCGCGATATTGCCGCCGGTCTTTTCCGCCTTGCCCATGATCAGCTTGAGCAGGGTTGATTTGCCGCATCCGTTGGGGCCTGCCAGGGCGATTTTCTGCCCCCTGTAGATGGTGAAGGAAAGGCGCTTCCACATGCTTCTGCCGTCCGGAAAGGAAAAGGCCAGATCCGCAACGGAGAGCACGGTGCGGTCGGACTGCGGCGGGTTTGGCCATTTAAAGCCCAGTTCCCTGCGCTTGGGCTCGGCCTGCAAGCCTTCCAGCTCTTTTTCCAGCTTTTTCGCCATCTTTTGGCGCGAACCCGCCTGCCGGGCCTTGGTGGCCTTGGCTTTGAAGCGGCGCACAAAATCCATTTTGCGCTCTATCTCGCCCTGAATGCGCGCGGCCTCGCGGGCGCGCTGCTCTTCCAGCTCTTCCTGCGTGTCCAGAAATTTGCTGAACGAGCCTTTGCGGAACACGGCCTTGCCGTTGCCGCCCATATAGAGGATATGGGTGCCGACCTTGTCCATGAAGACCCGGTCGTGCGCCACGAAGATCAGCACGCCCGGATAGTCCAGCAGAAAGGATTCCAACCACTCTACGGCTTCAAGGTCCAGGTGGTTGGTGGGCTCGTCCAGCAGCAGAATATCCGAGCCTGCGGTGAGCACCCGCGCCAGCTTGGCCCTCTCCCGCCAGCCGCCGGAAAGCTCGCGCAGGCTGTTGCGCCATTTATGCTCGGCAAAGCCAAGGCCCGAGAGCACGGCCTTGGCCCGGTGCTCCGGGTTATAGCCGTATTTGAGTTCCAACTCCTGTTGGCGCGCGGAAAGCGAGAGCAGCGCCCCTTCATCCCGGCTTGAGGCGGCCTGTTCCCACTCTGCCCAGAAGTCGTTCCAGTCCGGCAGAACGTCCAGCACAAAGGCCAGAAGTTCGGCGTCCAGGCGCGCCTCGTCCAGTTCCTGCTCCACATAGCCGAGCCTGGCCTCACGGGGCATGAGGGTTTTGCCCGCGTCAGGCGATTCTTTGCCCGCGAGCATCCTGATCAGGGTGGACTTGCCGCTGCCGTTGGGGCCGCAAACGCACAGACGCACCCCGGATTGAATCTCCAGGGAAAAATCGTTCAGGATGTCCCTGCCGCCAAAGGATTTGGAAAGGTTTTGGATGGTAAGGTTCATATAGCTATTTTTATAATGATAAAGTCGTGGTTTTGCACTTCCCATTCCAGATAAAAAT
>DBDO01000204.1:275-453 GCA_002293605.1 Desulfovibrionaceae bacterium UBA930 | reverse complement strand
CAGCCGATACATAGAAATTGCAGGAGGCAATTTCTATGGGGAATCCGAATAAGAGACGATCACCGAAAAGCGGCTTTGCCGCTTTTCGAAAATTGCGGGTGCAGGGCCGTTCGCCTTTACTGCGTAAAGGCGAACTCATCTGAAAAGATGCCCCCCTGCCGGGAGAGTTTGAGAGGGC
>DBDO01000204.1:0-173 GCA_002293605.1 Desulfovibrionaceae bacterium UBA930 | reverse complement strand
ATCAGAAAGCGGGACAGGAGCGGCGCAAGCAGGCACAGGGGGGCAAGCGTGGCTGCGCCTACCTTGAATATCGCCATAAGGGCGCTGCGCTCCGTGGCAACTCCCAGCAAAGCAAAGGCATAATCAAAATAGAGGGGCAGAAGGAGCAGCCCCCCGCCCACAACAATAAGCAG
>DBDO01000076.1:4907-5177 GCA_002293605.1 Desulfovibrionaceae bacterium UBA930 | reverse complement strand
TGGTGCGCGTCAACCGGGAGCGCCTCACCCAGGCGCTCCTCAACCTGTTCCTGAACGCGATTCAGGCCATGGATCGGGGCGGCGAACTGCGGGTCGGCCTGCATGCGGGGCAGAGCGCCGGCGAGTATGCCGTGACGGTGCGCGACACCGGGCGGGGCATGAGTGAGGAGGTTTTGTCCGCCGTGTTCACGCCGTATTATACGACGCGTCCCGACGGAACCGGTCTCGGCCTGGCCATTGTGCATCAGATTGTCGAAGCCCACGGCGGCG
>DBDO01000076.1:1478-4896 GCA_002293605.1 Desulfovibrionaceae bacterium UBA930 | reverse complement strand
GGGCATTCGGCGGTTTGAATGCCCATTTTGCAAAACTTCGGGAGAAACATCGTGGACGCGAAGCTGCGCCTTCTGGTGGTGGACGACGACGCCGGCCACCGAAACACCCTTCGCACGCTGCTGGGGAGTTGGGGCTACGCCATTCATGTGTCCGAAAACGGCAGGAGCGCCGTCGATCTGGTTCGCGCGCAGGCGTTCAGTCTCGTCCTCATGGATCTGCGCATGCCCGATCTTTCCGGCATCGAGGCCATGAAGGAGATTCTTGAGTGCAATCCTTCCCTTCCGGTCATTATCATGACCGCCTATTCGGACGTCGAGACGGCGGTGGCGGCCCTGAAAGCGGGCGCTTACGATTACCTCACCAAGCCCCTCGATTTCGACGATCTCAAGCTGACGCTGGGCCGCGCCCTCGATCATGCCGAACTGAAGCGGGAAAACTCCGCCCTGAAAAAGTCGCTGACCACTCAGGGAGCCGGCGACATTCTCGGCCGCAGCGAGAAGACCCGCCGCCTTCTGGAAATGGTGGATGCAATCGCTCCCGCGGAGGCGACGGTGTTGCTCACCGGCGAATCCGGCACCGGCAAGGAGCTGGTCGCCCGCCTGCTTCACCGGAAGAGTCCGCGCGCGTCCGGCCCCTTCGTCACGGTCAACTGCGCCGCCCTTTCCGAGACGCTTCTCGAATCGGAACTCTACGGTCACGAAAAGGGCGCGTTCACCGGGGCCGACAAGCGGCGCGAGGGTCGTTTCCGCGCCGCCGATACAGGAACGATTTTCCTGGACGAAATCGGCGAAATGCCCACCTCCATGCAGGCCAAACTGCTTCGCGCCATTCAGGAGCGGGAGATTCAGCGGGTGGGCGGCGACAGGCCGATCACGGTGGATGTGCGCATCATCGCCGCGACCAACAGGGATCTGCCCTCTATGGTCAGGCAGGGCGCATTCCGAAAGGACTTGTATTACCGTATCAACGTAGTGCCCATCTTCATCCCTCCCCTGCGGGAGCGCAAGGAGGACATTGTTTTCCTGACGCAGGCCTTTCTGGATATGTTCAACAAACGTCATGCTACGGATAAAAAGTTGCACCCGCAGGCCCGGCGGGTGTTTCTGGAGTATCCCTGGCCGGGCAACGTGCGCGAACTGGAAAATATTATCGAGCGCTTGGTGGTGACGGTTCCCGGCGCCGTCATTCATGAAAGCGACCTGTCTGGCCTTTTTTCTCCGGCCGGAGAAGAGGAGCAGCCTTCGCTGCCCGCGCAGGGCAAAACGCTGAAAGAGATTATGGACGCCCATGAACGCATGGTGCTGCGCCGCTGCCTGCGCGAATACGGAACGACCAGGGCCGTTGCTGCGGCTTTGGGCATCAACCAGTCCAGCGTGGTGCGCAAGATGCAGCGTTTGAAGGTGCTGGAATCCGGCTAGAGCATTTTGCCATTGAAATTATACATACCGCAGATCTGTTTTACTCCGGACTCAGCACTGAAGAAAGGCGGGCGAGAATATCTTCCAGAAAAGCCGAAGGTACTGAACAGGCCACGGAAAAAGGACGCGCCTGCCAGTCGATGGAACGTAGCTGCGAGAGCAGGAGCGTACCGTGTACGGGTAAAGCTTCCGGCAAGCGAATTTCATTGGGCAGGCCTTTTTGCGGCGTGGTAATGGGCACTATCCAGCAGAATCCGGTATGTTTGTTGAATATGGAGGCGGATACCGTGAGAACAGGCCGGTAGCCTTTCTGCTCATGGCCGAGGGCCGGGTCAAGGTCAAGTTTGAGTATCTGCCCCTGCTCGGGGGGCAGACTCGCAGGCTTGCCGCCTACCATAGTTCTTCCCCTTGCGGCTTGCCAAAATCAAGCTCCGCATATGCGGAGGCAGGCGCGAAGGAATCAAGAATATCAGCCAGGGTGTAACGCTTGCCTGCCCTCTGCGTTTTTTTCAACAACAAGCCGCCCTCGGAGGGACTAAGTTCCAGTGTGTCGCCCGCCTGAATATCGAGACTGTCCGCAATGCCCCTCGGGATGCGGAAACCCAGACTATTGCCCCATTTGGTGATATGAACCTGCTGCATGACAGTTATCCTTATTCCACGTTTGGATAACTTTGTATATCTAAGGATAACTTTTTGTCAAGGCAGCCTCTAAACCTTCTCCAATCCAAGCAAAGCCGCCACATAGCTTTCGGGATCAAAGGGGCGCAAATCTTCCATCTTTTCGCCCAGGCCGACAAAAGAAATGGGAATGCCAAACTGCATGGCCACGGCCACGGCAATGCCGCCTTTGGCCGTGCCATCGAGCTTGGTCAGCACCAGTTCATCGATTCCGCAGGCCTCGTGAAAGAGTTTTACCTGAGAAAGGGCGTTCTGGCCCGTTGTGGCATCCAGCACAAGCACGGTGCGGTGCGGCGCGCCGGGGTGGCGCTTGCCGAGCACCCTGGTCACCTTTTGCAGCTCTTCCATGAGGTTGACCTTGGTGTGCAGGCGTCCGGCAGTATCCACAAATACTGTGTCATAGCCTTCGCTCACGGCCATATCCAGAGCCTCATAGGCCACGGCAGCCGGGTCTGCCCCGTGCCCCTTGGCGTAAAAGCCCGCGCCCGTGCGTTTGGCCCATATTTCAAGTTGTTCGCAGGCAGCGGCCCGGAAGGTATCGCCCGCGACCAGGAGCGCTTTTTTGCCCTGGAGCACGGCGCGATGGCAGAGTTTGGCGATCGTAGTGGTCTTGCCCACGCCGTTTACGCCGATCATGAGCACGACCTCGGGCGGGTTGACCACACTGATGCGCCGAACAGGCTTAAAAACCTCCAGCAATTCCAGACGCATGGCCCCGCGCAGATCCGCAGCGTCCCGGATGCCTTCGGCCCTGGCCCTGCGGCGCAGGCCTTCGGTCAGGGCGTGGGCCGTTTCAAAGCCCACATCGGCCATGATCAGAACTTCTTCAAGCTCTTCCCAGAAAGCCTCGTCAATCGTTCTGCCGCTGTCAAACAGGGCCCCAAGACCGCGCGAGATCTGCTCTCGGGTCTTGGACAGCCCTTCCGAGAGCTTGAGCATCAAGCGGCTGCGCTCGTCTTCCTCATCTTCCAGGTCCAGGGCCAGGGCCAGGCGGTACTGGAGTTCAGACCTGAAGTCTTCCAGGCGCTCATACTCCATGTCGTCCAGCCAGCGGCGAAAGGCGGCGATAAAGGCCTTTGCCTCGGCCTCGGGCGCTTCCAGGGAAGAAAGCAGAAAAGCCACCCGGCTCCAGAGCAAATCGTCCGCCCTGTCCACCCCTTCCAGCACTATGGCCAGCCATGCGGAAAGTTTGGGCTCGGCCCGGCGCAGGGCTATGGTCAGGGCTTCATCGTCAGGGAGAAAAGACTGCTCGGGCAGGGCAGCGGCTTCTTCGGGTCGTGCGGCTGCTGCGCTTTGCTCCGCAGCGGCCTGCCCTTGG
>DBDO01000076.1:0-1462 GCA_002293605.1 Desulfovibrionaceae bacterium UBA930 | reverse complement strand
GGGAGAAGTGGATGATGCCGGTGCAGTGGAGCAAATTTGCGAGGAAAAAACAAGGTAAAAAAGTCGGATAGCTTTGGCTTTTCCTATCAGGGAGCAGGACCGAAGCATCCGGTCCCCTGGTAGGAAAAGCACTCAGGTCTTGTCAAACGAAATTCTACATGGCCGGGGCCTTACCCGCACGGGCTTTTCCGCCATGTCTGCTCTTGTGGCCCATCTCGCACTGTTCGAACTCCTCAAGGCTTAAAACGCCGTCCTTGTTCGCATCGCAGCGCGTGAACAACTCCCGGCGCTTTTCCGCTCTGCGGGCTTCTCTGAAGGCGCGCAGTTCATCGCGGGAGACTTTCCCGCTCTTGTCGGCATCAATGGCGGCAAAGCGCTCCTGCCCGCCGTGCGGGTAGCAGGCCAGAAATTCTTCCGCGTTCAAAGCGCCGTCCGCGTCTTTGTCGCAATCTTCGAATCGTGGCCGGGGCTTTTTATTCCCCTTGTGATCAACGCGCCCTTCTTTATGCTGGACAGTATCAGCAAGAGCAGGCTTGCCGGAGTCGGCGGCAAGGGCTGCGGAGGAAGCCAGATAGACCAGCAGGGCAAGGGAGGCGGCAAGCTTTTTCATGATACGCTCCTCTTTGTTACGCTTGGTATGCCGGGCGAACGCTTCGCCCCTTTTGCGCAGACAATACAACGTAAGTGCAAAGACAGTACAGACAAAATGTGAGAAAAGGGCGAGCAGGCGAAGAAAAAGCCCGGCCTCACCTGAGGCCGGGCTGCGGCTGTTGCCAAAGTCTTCTTTGGCAACAGCCCGCCGCGCAGGCGTAGGCGGCATTCATTGCCGCCCTTAAACGCCGAAGCGGGCGTGCCTTTACAAAGCCGCTTTTGCGGGCTTTGTCATTACTCTGAGCCCGGTCCCAGGTGGGTGCCGGGCTGCGGCGGGGGCGTGACCCCGCCTTGCCTTCATAGCGGCCTATTCCAGCTTTTCCAGCAGCGCGCCGTAGAAAAATTCCCGCAGCGGAGAGGAAAAGGGAGTGCGAAATTCCTCGCGCTTTACGGCATCCGGGCGGGAGGCGGCAAAGGCTGCGATCTGCCCTTCGTTTTCCGCCGGGTTCACGGTGCAGGTCAGGTATACAAGACGCCCGCCGGGCCGCAGCTTAAGCCAGACGGCATCCAGAATGCGCCTTTGCGTATCTGCCAGGGCGCGCAGTTCCTCGGGCGATCTGCGCAGGCGTATTTCCGGACGCCGGGCCAGGGTGCCCAGGCCCGAGCAGGGCGCGTCTACCAGAATGCTTCCGAAAAGAGCGGGCAGCGCCGGTTCGCTCACCCCTTCCGGCCCCTCTCCGCTCTTTGCCCAATCCTCGGCAGCGCGGGTTACGAGCAAAGGACAGAAAGAATCCCGCGCGGCCCCTTCCCCAGCAAGGCCCAGCCTTGCGCAGGCCTCGCGCAGGCCTTGCAGCCGTTTTGCCGAAGGGTC
>DBDO01000066.1:3030-5310 GCA_002293605.1 Desulfovibrionaceae bacterium UBA930 | reverse complement strand
GAAATGGAGGATGTCCTGTGCCTGGACGAACGCTGGTATGATGAAAAGCTTGGTATGTTGGAAGAAGGGACAGGGGGCTTTGAGTCTCAGGTGTACTGAGCTTGCAACTATAACATACTAATTTTATTGATAATATTTTTATTTAAAACAAAATGTTATTTCAAAAGAATAGAGTTATAATAGTAGCTGGTGACACTACTTGACTTATTTCACTAAATCTTATATGCTACATTTTGTGGCGGCGTGATGGATCCTGGTATACATGCGAGCCTTGGAATCTCGTGACCAGTTGGTCATGCGGGTTCGAATCCCGCCGCCGCCACCATTAACCTGTTAGCATTTCTAACAGGACTTGGTCAAGAAAAGCTCTGCCCGTCTGAGGAGAGACATTGACAGAAATAGTGATGGCATATATGCTATCGCTATGGTCGCTATAGTCATTGACACCAATGTCTTTGTTTCCGCTCTACGGACGAAGGATACTGCCAGCGGAGCGTCTCGCGCCTTACTGCGCGCAGCTTTGACAGGGCGGTACACGCCCCTTTTTGGAAACGCCCTATGGTTGGAATATCAAGATCTGCTTGGCCGTCCGGTATGGACTGACAGCACCACCCACGTGGAAAGGCTTGAAATTTTAAAAGCCCTTGCCGCTGTAGGGCGATGGATCTTTATATATTATGGCTGGAGGCCAAATCTGCCGGACGAAGGCGACAACCACCTGATAGAACTGGCTGTGGCAGGCAATGCCAGAGCCATTGTGACATATAATGTCAGAGATCTGGAAAGGGGGCAGCTTTTATGGCCGCAATTGCGAATTTTGACGCCTGAAGCCTGCCTGAAGGAGTTAGCATGAGCACCCTGACCCTGCGCTTGCCGGAAGACTTGGCGAACCGGCTGAAGAATACGGCTGAGGCCCGCGGCCTCAGTGTGAACAAGCTCATTACGGAAATCAGCGTTCAAGCCCTTGCCGCCTATGATGCGGAAACTCACTTTAAGGCAATGGCAGCAAAAGCGGACATTGCTACCGCGCTGGCTGTGCTGGATCGGCTTGACATCGGATATAGCGCGCGAAGTTGAGTTGACCGGGATAGCGCCCCTCGTGGGCACACGGATTGGAACTGGCAGAGGCCACGCTCTTCCGCCAGCTCCTGAAGTCGCACCCCACGCGGGTGCGTGGATTGAAAGAAAAGTATAGACGTATAGTAGCTGGCTGGGGCTTGCCTTGCATCGCGCAAGCCCTGACTTTCCGGTAGTCCCATTGTAGCCTGAGGTCTTTTATACAGCAAACAGGAGGTGCCGGTGAACAATACGGTGAGTTTTCTGGTACACGGACGCTACGCGCTTTTTTCCGATCCGCTGACGCGCCTGGGCGGCGAAAAATGCTCCTACCATATTCCCACCTATGAAGCGCTAAAAGGCATCATTAAAAGCGTTTATTGGAAACCGACCCTAATCTGGCGCATCAAACGGGTCCGCGTTCTTAAACCCATCCGCACCCAGAGCAAGGGGGTCAAGCCCATAAGCTACGATGCCGGGGGCAACACCCTGTCCATCTACGCCTACCTTCACGATGTCGCCTATCAGGTAGAGGCCTCCTTTATCTGGAACGAGCATCGCCCGGAAATGGCGGGTGACCGCATTGACGGCAAACATTATGAAATCACCCAACGGATGATCGAACGCGGCGGCCGTCAGGATATCTTTCTCGGCACGCGGGACTGTCAGGCCTATGTTGAGCCCTGCATTTTCGGAGAAGGCACGGGCGCATATGATGCAATACCTGAACTGGCCTTCGGCCTGATGTTCCACAGCTTTGATTACCCGGACGAAACCGGCGTGCCTGAGCTGGCCGCGCGCTTTTGGCCTGCATGCATGCGCAGGGGCGTCATCGAATTTCCCGACCCGGCGGCCTGCCCGCTACGCAAATTCATCCGTCCCATGCTGCCAAAGCTGTTTCAGCCGGAGAAAAACTGCCTGCCGGTGACCAGGGAGGAACTGTCGTGAGCTGGATGTACAAACTGCATGCGACATACGAACACTGCTTTGATAACGACCTGCTGCCGGATGCCTATGCACTGATGCCGGTAAGCCACACCTCCCAGAATGTCTGCATCAAGGTAGTACTGGATAAAAATGGTAACTTCCGCAGGGCGGAACTGCTCGGCAAGGAGGCCCTGATCATTCCGGCCACGGAAAGTTCAGCGGGCAGAACCAGCGGCGCTTCCCCGCATCCGCTCATCGACAAAATTCATTACTGCGCCGGAGACTACGCAGAGTTCG
>DBDO01000066.1:0-2981 GCA_002293605.1 Desulfovibrionaceae bacterium UBA930 | reverse complement strand
GGCCGTGCACGCCTATGTTCTTAAGAAATGCCTGGTGCGCGATCTGATTCATGTTGGTATTTTGAGTCTGGACGATGCAAAAAAACTGAGCCGCAAGCCGCAGTCCGTTGAGGTTCCCGGTCTATTTAAATATCTTGCCGGGGACAAAGACCAGGGCGATGCCCTGGTGTGCTGGAGTGTGGAAGGGCTTGGCCCGGATGCCACAACCTGGGCCGACCCGGAACTGCAACAGGCCTGGATTGCCTATGATGCGCATTTGGAGAGCAGAAAGGCCCTGTGTATGGTCGCCGGAAGCGAAGGGCGCGTAGCCGAGCAGCACCCCCGCAATATCCGCAGACCCGGCGATGGGGCAAAGTTGATCTCCGGCAACGATGAAGAAGGCTTCACGTTTCGCGGCAAGTTCGATCGTCCGGACGAAGCCTGCACCGTGGGCTATGAGACCAGCCATAAGGCCCACAACGCCCTGCGCTGGCTTATCGCCCGCCAGGGTTCCCGGCAGGGGGAGCAGGTGGTGCTGGCCTGGGCTGTTTCGGGCGAAGACATTCCCAATCCTGTCACGGAGACCTGGCTGGCAGAGCTTCCGGAAGGCAGCATTGCGCCCTCCCCCGAAAATCACAGTATCCCCTTCACTGATGACGCCCCTGAAGATGCCGTCTCACATAGCGTAGACATCGGGCAGAGCTTCAGCAAAGAACTGGGCAAGGCTCTGGCCGGGTATGAGGCCAAACTCAAGCCAACGGATGAAATCGCCATTCTCGGTCTGGATTCGGCAACGCCGGGCCGTCTTTCGATCATCTTCTATCGGGAGATGCTCTGGGCAGACTACCTCAGCGCCCTTAAGGCCTGGCAGGAAGATTGCGCCTGGCTGCTGCGCAAGAGCGCCGAGCGGGAGGTTGACGGAAAACGTAAAAAAATCGTCTTCTCCCGGATATGTGCTCCAATTCCTGCGGAGGTCGCCCTTGCCGCTTACGGACAACGCGTTGACGACAAGTTGAAGGCCGCAACGCGGGAACGCCTGCTACCCTGCATTGCTGATGCCTCCCCTCTGCCCCGCGATCTTGTGGAAAGTGCCGTGCGCCGCGCCTGTAATCGAGTTGGCCTGGAACCATGGGAATGGGAACACACGCTTAACGTGGCCTGTGCCTTATATCGGGGCTTTTATGCCCGCTATCCGAAAAAGGACGAAAGGAGAACGTACGCTATGGCTCTGGAACAGGAAAGGACATCCCGCGATTATTTATACGGACGTTTACTGGCAGTGGCTGAACGCATGGAAAAAATAGCCCTACTGGTGGCCGATGAAAAACGCCCCACCAATGCGGAACGCCTCATGCAGCGTTTTGCGGATCGCCCTTTCTCCACCTGGAATACCCTTGAAAAGGCTCTTCAGCCATACCGCCACCGACTGAGGCAGACCAGAGCGCCCTTTCTGTCCAAAATGGACAAACTGCTGGACGAAATCCAGGTGATGTTCACAGCGGAGGATTTTATTTCCGACAAACGGCTGACCGGAGAATTTCTGCTCGGCTATCACTGCCAGCGGCAGGTCTTTTGGAACAAAGAAGCAGACAGCGTTGAACCTGCGGAAGGAGAAGAATCATGAGTTCGTTGCAAAACAAAATTGATTTCGCCGTTATTCTGACTGTGGACCGGGCCAACCCCAACGGCGACCCCTTAAATGGTAACCGGCCCCGCACCGATTATGACGGCTATGGGGAAATCAGCGATGTCTGCCTCAAACGCAAGTTGCGTGACCGCATGCAGGATGCTGGGCAGTCCATTTTCGTTCAGTCCGATGACCGGAAGACGGACGGCATGACCTCATTGAAAAACCGGGCGGAATCCGACACCTTCGGCTTAGGCAAAGAAGCCTTTAACGCCAAAAAAAGTTCCAAGGAAGAAACGGCGGCAAAGGCCTGCGCCAAATGGCTGGACGTACGGGCCTTTGGTCAGCTGTTCGCCTTTGGCAAGGAAGGCGATGCCGCAGGCGTGTCCATTGCCGTGCGCGGCCCGGTAACTGTCCAGGCGGCCTTCAGTGTGGAGCCGGTAGGCATTTCCAGCGTGCAAATCACCAAAAGCGTCAGCGGCGAGGGCGATGGCAGCAAGCGCGGCTCCGATACCATGGGCATGAAGCACCGGGTGGACAGGGGCGTATACCTCTTTTATGGCAGCATGAACCCGCAGTTGGCCGAACGCACGGGCTTCAGCGATATAGACGCAGAACTGGTGAAAAGCCT
The DNA here is from genome assembly GCA_002293605.1 of Desulfovibrionaceae bacterium UBA930. GTDB lineage: Bacteria > Desulfobacterota > Desulfovibrionia > Desulfovibrionales > Desulfovibrionaceae > Frigididesulfovibrio. The sequence continues at coordinate 744 of DBDO01000066.1, read as the reverse complement.
GCTGCCAAAGCTTTTTGAAAACGATGCCTCGTCCGCCCGCCCGGAGGGCAGCATGGCTGTTACCAAAGTTTTTTGGTGGAAGCATAATTGCAAATCCGGCCAATATTCCTCAGCCAAGGTGCACCGCAGCCTTGATGTGAACGCAGATGGAAGCTGGACCGTTAACGAAAGCACCACACCTGGTCTTGTTCCGGAAATTCTGGACGGTTTTTAGAACAGCATTTCCCTGTAAGAGGCAGATGCAGCCCCTATACGAGGAGCTGCATCTGCCTCTTTTTTTCAGCATGCCGCACGAATGGTGTTCAACTTCTCTTCCGCATTTTTTTTCTTTGCCGCCAGCACAAGATGCTTGTCCACCACTGTTTTGCCCACCGGGAAAAGCGCTGCCCCGGCCAGCTTAAAGTGTTGCAAGCCAAAGGGGATGCCAATAATAGTGCAGCAGCAAAGAGCGCCCCAAAAAGCATGCGAAAGGGCCAGTATCCATCCGAAAAGGATAAACCAGATGATATTGCCTACCGCTCCCCAGGCCCCTGTACCGATATCCTCTTTGCCAGTCAGTGCTTTACGGTCAATAACCTCCCGCCCGAACGGGAAAAAAGAAAAATTTGACAGCATGAAGCAGGCCCGGCCCCAAGGAATACCAATTACTGTGACAAAGGCCATACACCCGACAAGCGCCCAAGCCAAACCAGCAAAAATACCGCCAAAAAGAAACCAGATAAAATTACCCAGCAGCGACATGAT